>NZ_LZJM01000321.1:0-764 GCF_001667665.1 Mycobacterium sp. E342 | reverse complement strand
CTGGACAAAATCTCGGAGAAGATACCCCGATAGACCCGGGAGAATCGGAATACTTTGTGCAGGATCCGGGAGGAGTACCATGACAGGACTGCTGAGGTTTTAACAACCGTACCTCGTTGACTTTTAGGACCTCACCCCTTATCGGTTCAGCTCGATTGGAATCTCACTCATGTCGAAATTGACACGTTTGGCCGCAGGAGCAGCGATCGCCGGAGCGCTCACCGCGGTATCCGGCGGCCTGGGCGACACGGTGGCGCGCTCCGATCCGTCTCTTCCATGTCCGCAGATCGCGCGTTGCGACCCCGGCTGGGGCGGAGAACCGCTGGCCACACCCGATAGTCCCGCAGCTGTCAGCTCGCCCTCGGGCGGCCAAGCGATGGCCACGCCCGCTAGTCCCGAAGCCGTCAACACCCTGTCTGGCGCCCAACCGATGGGCACGCCCGATAGCCCTGGAGTAGTCAGCGGTTTTTCGGGCGGCCAACCGCTGAGCACTCCGGATAGCCCGCATCGCGCACCGGCCCCGAAGCCGTAACGCCGAGAACATCGTGCGGCCCCGGGCCAGGCAGGAGTCGTGAAAAGCTCTAGCCCGGTATCTTCTCCGACATCTTGTCCAGAATTGTCGCGGTGGCCGGAGCGCCATTGCCGTATTGGCACACCTGCGCAGTGATGATCACATTGTTCTTCGCGCGCGCCACGTTGGGGCAGATCCAACCGGTGGGCTTCCCGTCCTGCAGTTCCGTCGCGGTCCACGTCAGATCCTTGCC
>NZ_LZJM01000320.1:0-5816 GCF_001667665.1 Mycobacterium sp. E342 | reverse complement strand
TTCCGCGTCGAGCTTCGGCGCCTTCGCGCCGCCGCCGCAGACGACCAATCCGGGCGGCATCGCCGGCCAGGCCGGCGCGGTGAGCCAGGCCACCGGCACCCAGGCCGGCAGTGCCGCCCAGACGGCGTCATCGCAGGTGATGTCGACCGTTCCGCAGGCGCTGCAGAGTATGTCGACGCCCGGGTCCACGTCCGGTGCGGGCCTGTCGCAGGCGGCGGTGGGCACCGGGGCGTCGTTGGGAACGTCCGGGGCCTCGAGCCCCCTCAGTGCGCTCTCCAGCTTGACCGGCACGTCGAAGAGCGCGACGAAGACGGCGAGCACCGGCCTTAGCGCCGCGTCGGGTCTGGGGACGGCTCTCGGCGGCACCGCCGGCACGGGAGATGCGGCCGGGCTCGCCTCGGACGTGGTCGGCGTGGGATCCGATTTCGCCGGCCTGGGCGGGGATGGCGCCGGATTGGGCGCCGACGGCGCGGGAATCGGGATGGACATGTACGGCCTGGGAATCGACCTGCAGGGCGCGGGTTCGATCATCGGGGCGGAAGGCGGTGCGGTCCCCGGGCTGGGGGGCCTCGGGGACGCGGCCGGCCTCGGAGCCCTCGGGCCGGTCGGGGGCCTCGGCGAAGGCGCGTCGGCGGGCGTGGGCCAGGCGGCCGCGCTGGGAACGTTGTCGGTGCCGCCGAGTTGGGCCGACACCGTCTCGTCGGTGACGCCGCTGCCGGCGGCCCTCGACGCCAACGTCGCGTCGGCCGGGTGGGGCGCGGCGCCGACGGCGCCGCAAGCCACCGGAATCTCTAAGTTGCCGTTGGGCGCCATGGTCGGGCGTGAGTCCGACGGCGGGGTCCACCGGATCGGGTTCCGTCCCTCGCTCATCCCGCGTTCGCCAGTGGCGGGATAGGCCGGGCCGCAACGTTTTCCGGAAACCGAAAGGGCCCGCACACCACGGTGTGCGGGCCCTTCGAGTGAGGACGCGGTGTCAGGCCCAGCTGGACCCGACGGCGCTGTCGGTGCTGGCCATGTTGTTGCCGGCGCTCTGCACCTTCTGCCCGTGGGCGTTGGCCTGCTCGTAGATCACCTGGAAGTTGCGACCCAACTGGGTGATGAACTCCTGGCAGGCCACCGAACCGGCACCGCCCCAGAAGTCACCCGCAGCAAGCACATCGCGAACGATGGCCTGGTGCTCAGCCTCCAGGGACGCGGCCTGGGCGCGGATCAAGGCACCGTGGGCGTCGACATCGCCGAACTGGTAGTTAATGGTCATAACGGTCTCCTAATGTCTGGAATGGTACGCAGCCGCGGTTTTCGGCGCTAGCTGCTCAGGATCTGCTGCGAGGCCTGCTCTTGCTGCTCGTAGTTGTTCGCGTCGCGGATCAGCCCGTCGCGCACCCCGTGGAGCATGTTGACGATGTTGCGGAAGGCCTGGTTGACCTGACCCATGGTGTCGTACGAGGTGGCCTGCGCCTGACCGCTCCAGCCCGAGCCGGCGATGTTCATCGACGACGCCCACATCTTGCGGGCCTCGTCCTCGACGGTCTGGGCGTGGACCTCGAAGCGGCCCGCCATCGCCCGCATTTCGTGCGGGTCGGTCATGAAACGTGTTGCCATGTTGCTTTCTCCTTATCCTTCAAGCCTTCAGTGTCGAAGTCTTAACAGTTGCAATTGATGCGGTGGTGGCCGCGTTATGGACAGATTACGGCCAACCGGTTAACTGATCGCCTCAAACGGGTGACATATACCCCCTAATTTCCCGTATCGGTGGTCCCGACATCAGACAACAACCTGCTTGGGCATCACGATCGGCTTGAAGCCGTACCGCGGCCCGGTGCCGTAGGCGCCTGCGCCCTTGGCCGCCGCGGCCATTCCCGGCATGCCGGGCATCGCGGCGACCGGCTCGGCCTCGGCCGCGGCCGTCCACCCGGAGCCCTCGAGGGGTGCGGTGGAGGACGCCAACGACGCCGGGGCCGCCGCATTCCAGCCGGCCGGCACGGACAGCCCGCCGACCGCGGAGGCCTCGCCCAGGGCGGCCGATGCGCCCGCACCGGACACCGAGCCGACCATGGTGCCCTGCACCATCCCACCGGCGAGCGGCGTGACCGAGTCGGTGAGCGCGAACGGGATCGCCGGCACGGTGCCCAGCGTGTGGCCCAGCGACACCGCCGTCGGGATGGTGTTCATGACGAACCAGGCCGCGGTGTTCACGCCGCCGTTGATGCCGTTGAGCACGGCGGGCGTACCGAGGAAGTTGTCGATCGAGCCCAGCAGGCCCGGGAACGAGGGCGTAATGGGGTCGGCGGCCACCGTCGCCGCCGAGGTGACCGGGGCAAGCAGCGCCTGGGCGGTCCCGGCCGTCGAGTCAGTGCCGAGGGCAGCGCTGTCCGCGGCCGCGGCGGTCGCCGGACTCGTGGTCGACGTGAGCGGCGTCACGGGAGTCAGCACCCCGGCGGCCAACGAGGCCGCCTGGTAAGCCGCCATGGCGGCGGCATCCTGGGCCCACATTTCGGCGTACTGCGCGTCCAACGCCGCGATCTCGGCGGCGACGGTCGGGATGACGGCGAACGGCAACAATGCCGCCTGCGTAGTTCTGTTGGTGATGACCAGTTGCGGCGGCACCACCGCCGCGTACACCGCCTCGAAGGCCGCCGCCGACGCCGTGGCCTGGGCGCTCGCCTGCTCGAGCGTCGCCGCGGTCTCGGTCAGGTAGGTGATGATGGGCTGCGCCGCGGCCGCCGCCGCCGCCGAGCCACCGCCCGTCCACTGCTCGCTGGTCAACAACGCGATGATCGACTCCCACTGGGTCGCCGTGGTGCTGATCTCGGCACTGAGGTTGGCGTAGGCCGCCGCGGCTGCCATCAGCGGCGCCGAGCCCGCTCCGGAGTAGATGAGCGAGGAGGTGATCTCCGGGGGAATTGCTGCAAAGTCAAGAACCATTTGTGTTTCCTGCTCCTTTTTGTCTTGTGGAATTCGAAGTCTGTGGGGATTGCGCGAAGCGTTAGACGGTCGCCGGTTTCGGCATGACGATCGGCTTGACGCCGTAGCGCGGCGCACCGAAGCCGGCGCTGTTGCGCGCGGCCGCGCCCATCCCCGGCATCCCGGGGATGACGGTCCCCGTGCCGGCCTGCGGGGCGGCGGCGGTCCAGCCGACGGTCTCGAGCGGCGCGGCGCTGGTGCCCACCACCGGGGTGGCCGAGCCGGCCCAACTCGGCGGCACCGAGAGGTTGCTGACCATGGTCGCCGAGCCCATCGAGGCCATCGGCATGGCGCCCATCCCGGCCATGCCGCCGCCGGCCACGGGGGCCGTGACGTCGGCCAGGCCCGCCGCGTCGGCGGCCGAACCGGCTGCATCCGCCGCGGAAGTGTCGAGCAGGCCGCCACCGGCCAGGCCCAGCAGGTCGGACGCAGCGGAGGCCCAGTTGCCACCACCGATGTTCAAGATGTTGGCGCCGTTGCTCGAGAGGCCGAACATCCCGCCGAGCATGGCCGGGTTGGTGCCGTTGCCGGTGCTACCGAGCAGATACGACAGCCAGTCGAGGGCACTGCCGGGCGTCGTGGTGGCGGCCGCCGTGGTGGGAGCCGTCGAATCCAGGGCTTGAATACCGGACTGGGCCGCGTTGATGGCCTCGGTGGTTCCGTAGCTGTTGGAGCTGATGCCCAGGGTCTGTGCGTAATTCTCCAGCAGCGTCTGCGCCTCGGCGGCGATGGTCTGGTACTGGGTGCCGTAGGCCGTGAACAGGGCCGCTTGCTGGGCCGACACCGGGTCGGCGCCCGCGGGGATGATCGCCGTCGTCGCCGGCGCCGCACCCGCGTTCTGCGCCGCCAGGTTGGTGTTGATCCCCGACAGCAGCTGCTCCGCAGCTAACATCTCTTGTGTCTGAGTCGTCAGAAATGACATCGATTGCTCCTAGTGTTCGGAACGGCCGACCCCCATGCGGTGGATCGACCCTGAGTGTTCGCGTAACGGCCCCTGTGCGTTGGCGTAACACTAACGACCCCCGACTCCACGTTCCCGGCCGAAAGGGCCGGGGTGACAGCCGTTTACGGCTTCTTAACGATGAGGGCGGCAGTTTTAACATGGTCCTGCCGGACGACATGGCGGCGTGATCTGTCATCTGCCGGAAAGCCGTGGTTAAGGCGGGTGGGCGCGGATCCTAACCGATGCCCTGCGGTGTCGCATGTGGGCGATTTCGCTCGATACGGCGGGATGCGGTGTCCCGGATTCGGCGGCCGCGCGCTAGATTCGCCGCCGGGCCCCCATAGCCCAATTGGCAGAGGCAGCGGACTTAAAATCCGTCAAGTGTCGGTTCGAGTCCGACTGGGGGCACCGGCGTCGGTGGCCGCCGGCCGCGCTGATCGGCCACGTCTGGCCACGACGAAAACGAAATGTTGCTTGCTTCAGTGCCGGGCATCTGATTGGTCCCTGCCTTGCTGCGGGCTCTCGGCTTGATCAACGAGTCGCGACATGCGCGGTAACTGCACCACAGGATCAATCGGGCACTAGGGCCAAGCCATCAGGGCCAAAGGACCCTTGCGGGATGGTGGCGATGGCGGACCCTTAATGCTCTATCCGGCAAATGGCTCCCGAGGGACACCGATGAAGACCACCGCGAAACTTGCAGCAGCAGTTCACCGCCATACACGCTCAGGCGTCAGAAGGCTGTGGCTGGCCGCCGCTGGCGTGTGGCTGTTGGGCGCTGCCCTGTTATTCACTCTGCTGGGCTCAGGCCTGCTGACGGCGCCGTCAACGCGTGCCACGGTGACGGTGTTCACTATGTGCCCTGACGGCCATGAGGGCGTGGCTGGCGGTCACACCAGTTGTCCTTTCGCCAGGAACGTCCACGACAAATTCACTGCAGGCGGGCTTCACTTCCTGGCTTATTCGCCTACGACTGATCAGTGGTATGAGGTGTTCTGTGACCCCACCAAGCGTCCTGCATATTTTGAGAACGGCATGGTCGTCGATTCTTGGAACTGCTACGCCGGTGACAACGCTGAAGTAGTCGTCTGGTAACTCACAACGAAAAGCACAATGTGCGAGCCCAATCCCGAGCCGACCGGCGCAATGGTGACGTAGCTCTTCAACCGTGGTAAGGCGCAACCCCTTCTCTCAACCGAGGTCCGAAGTCCCTAGTCACCGTGCCCGCAGCAGACGAGTGTTGCGTCATGAACCGGCTCGCCTGCGTCACTGCCACTGTCGCGTTGACGTCCATGGTCCCGACCTTTCCGGCCCTTGCCGATCCGGCCGCCACGCTGCGTGACCTGCTACCGGCCGGCTACAGCAGCGATACCTGTCAAGCCATTGATCGTGGGGCGGCCCTGGCCGCAATGAGTTGTGGGCCCAACTCGCTCGCGGGCGGGCCGACGTCCGCGGTCTATCAAATTTTCGCTGACCACGCAGCGCTGCAGAAGGCCTTCTCGGCGGTGGTCAATGGCGTGGATTGGACCGCTACGACGTGTCCCGGGGCGAAGTCTCCCGATCCCATTCCACTCCGAATCTCCGACGGAACCACGTACGGGTCGGTTGCCTGCGGGCGGGCGCGCACCTTCCAGACCGACCGCGATGGCGCCGTGGTGTGGACCAGGGACACCGACAACTTTCTCGGCGTGGCATGGGCCGTCTACCAGGGCCAGTCCTATCCGGCGAACCTGTACGCGTGGCTACGAGCACAGGTGACCTGAAGCCTTCGATCGCGGTTACCGGATCGCCGACCAGTTCGCCGACCGCGGCGTGCTCTGGCAGCGGCTAGGTGTACCCGGTTAAGACGTTGGTGTCAGTCGGCTGATTGGGGGTTGGCCTCCGATGGCTGTGTGGCGACGTTGATTGT
>NZ_LZJM01000319.1:0-29010 GCF_001667665.1 Mycobacterium sp. E342 | reverse complement strand
TGACCTTCCTGAGCACACGGCGCGGCCAGCTGTCCATCACCGCGCGGCGGTGCTCGCCCCCACCCGCCTCGAGCAACTCGCGGTGCTTGCGGCGGAAGCCAAACGCCCGGCGACCCCCCCCCCGCCACCCGCTCCGTCGCCCGGCGCGCCGCCGGCGGCGACCGATCCCAACGCACCGCCCCCGCCGCCGGCCGATCCGAACGCACCGCCGCCGCCTCCCGTCGACCCGAACGCCGGCCGGGTGGCCAACGCCGTCGGCGGCTTCAGCTACGTCCTGCCCCCGGGCTGGGTGGAGTCGGACGCCTCCCACCTCGACTACGGCTCGGCGCTGCTGAGCAAGACGACCGGGCAGCCGCCGCTGCCCGACCAGCCGCCACCCGTCGCCAACGACACCCGCATCGTGATGGGCCGCCTGGACCAGAAGCTCTACGCCAGCGCGGAAGCCAACAACGCGAAGGCCGCGGTGCGGCTGGGCTCGGACATGGGCGAGTTCTTCCTGCCGTACCCGGGCACCCGGATCAACCAGGAGGCGACCCCGCTCACCGGGGCCAATGGCATCACCGGCAGCGCGTCGTACTACGAGGTCAAGTTCAGCGACGCGTCGAAGCCCAACGGCCAGATCTGGACGGCCGTCGTCGTGGTCGGCGGGACCGGGGTCGGGACCTCCGGGTCGGCGTACGAGGTCGCCGGCAATGCGATCGTGACGGCGCTGGCGCTGGTCACCGTGGCTATCGCCAGCGTCGCCCACAGGCTTTTGCGACGTGTCGAGTTGGGCTCCACCTGATCCATGGCGACGAACCTACCGTGTTACCGCTGTGACGCAAGGAGCCTTGCGGACAATTGCTGCGCCGTTTTGCCGATGTTGCCGATGCGCAACCCGCCGGCGGCCGGGGCGGTCGCGGCCGCCCCCTCAATTCGCCGCCGGATACAAGGTCACCTCATGAGCTTTCACCGAGAACCACACCGTTTCGCCGGGCGCCAGCCGCAGCTCGGAGGCGGCGTCGACGGTGATCTCGGCGGCCAGACCGGGGGCGCCATCGGATTGCTGTTCCCCGCGCACCAGCACCGCCGACCCGCGAATGTCCAGCTCCGCGATCGTCACCTCGACCGTGTTCCGCGGGCTGCCGTGCGGTTGCTCCCGATAAACCGCCACCGCCGTGGGCGGGAAGACCGCGATCGCGTTGCGCCCCGGCGCGAGGTCGGCGCCCCTGTCACGCGCGGCGGCCGCGTGCCAGCGGGCACCGGTGCGCGCGTGCAGGGACGCGTCGGGGGCGACGGTCCCGTTGACCAGGTTGATGCCCGCGATGCGCGCCCCGAAGTGGCTGCGCGGCGCCGTCAGCACGTCGGACACTGGGCCGATTTCGGAGATCTTGCCGGCCTCCAGCACCAGCACCCGGTCGGCCAGCGTGAACACGTCCAGCAGGTCGTGCGTGACCAGAACGACCGCGCAGCCGGTGCGGCTGACGACGCGGCGCAACACCGCGCGGATCCCCGCGGCCGCGGCGACGTCGAGACCTGCCAGCGGCTCGTCGAGCAGCAGCACGACCGGCTCGGCAGCCAGGGCCCGCGCGATCGCCACCCGTTGGGCCTGGCCGCCGGACAGCCGGCGCGCCTTGCGGTCGGCGAGCCACTCGGCGTCCACCTCGCGCAGCCAGCGCAGCGCGGTGGCCTTCGCCTCGGCCCGAGGGGGGCGACGGCGCCCGCGTCGACTGTGCGGCCCGAAGGCCACGTTGGCGGCAACGCTCATGTGCGGAAACAACAACGGCTCCTGCAACAGCAGGCCGACGCGGCGGTCGTGGGTGGCCACGTTGACCCCGGCCGCGGTGTCGGTGAGCACCCGATCCCCCACCCGGACGAACCCGTGATCGGGGCGGATCAGCCCCGCGATCACGTGCAGCGCGGTGGACTTGCCCGCGCCGTTGGGCCCGAGGACCGCCAACACTTCGCCCGCAGGCACGGCGAACTCCACGTCCAAGTGGCGGTCGGCCACGACGGCGCGCACCTGCACGTCACTCATGGCTGTGGCTGCCCCGCTTCGGCCCCGGTCAGGCGGCGCGCGCCCAGACCCAGCACCACCAGCGCCGCCACGGCCACCAACAGGATCGACAACGCCACCGCCGCGTCTGCGTCGCTGACCCGCTGCAGATAGATCTCCAGGGGCAGCGTGCGGGTGACCCCTTGACGGGACCCGGCGAAGGTCAGCGTCGCACCGAACTCCCCCAGCGAGCGGGCGAACGCCAGTACCGTCCCCGACATCAGGCCGGGCAGCAGCAGCGGGAGGGTGACCCGCCACCAGACGGTGCTGGGCCGGGCCCCCAGGGTCGCAGCCACGACCTCGAAGTCGGCGCCCGCGGTGCGCGCGGCTCCCTCCAGGGAAATCACCAGGAACGGCAGCGACACGAAGGTCTGCGCCAACACCACGGCGGCGGTGCTGAACGCGATGCTGATGCCGGCCGCTTCCAGGTAGCGACCGAGCAAGCCGAACCGGCCGAACGCGTACAGCAGCGCGATCCCGCCGACCACCGGCGGCAGCACCAGCGGCAGCAGGATCAACGGTCGCAGCAGCCGCACCGGGCGCGCGGTGCTGCGGGCCAGCACCAGCGCCATCGGCACACCCAGCAGCACACACAGCGCTGTGCTGGCGGCGGCGGTCCGAAGGCTGAGCAGCAGGGCCGTCAGCGACGACGAGCTGGTGATCAGGGGCCAGAAGTTCGGCCAGTCGACCTTGACCGCGATGGCCAGCAGCGGCAGCACGACGAAGACGGTCCCCACGGCGGCGGGGACGTACACCCACCGGGGCAGATCCGTCGGCCGGTGCACGGTTCAGGGCTTGGCGAAGCCCGACTGGGCGAGGATGTTCTGACCGGCCGCGCCGGTCACCATGGCCACGAACCGCTGCGCCAGCGTTGGTTGCGATGCGTGTCTCAGCACCGCGATCGGATAGCGGTTCACCGCGCCGGCGGCCTCCGGGAAGCTCACGGTCGCCACCTCGTTTCCCGCGCCCCGCGCGTCGGTGACGTACACCAGCCCGGCGTCCGCCTGTCCGGTGGTGACCTTGTTGAGGACGTCCGTCACGCTCGGCTCCTCGCTCACCGGGTGCAGCCGCACCCCGGTGCTGTCTTCGACCCGTTGGGTCGCCGATCCACACGGCACGGGCTGCTGGCAGACCACCACGCCCAGCCCGGGCCTGGCAAGGTCCGAGAAGGATCCGACCCGTTTGGGGTTGCCGGGCGCGGTGACGATCACCAGCGTGTTGGAGGCGAAGTCGGTCGGGTCGCCGGCGAGCAACCCGGCTTTGGCGACCGTGTCCATCTGCGCGGTGTCCGCCGATGCGAAGACGTCGGCCGTCGCGCCCTGGGTCAACTGGGTCGCCAGTTCCGAGGAACCGGCGAACTCGAATTCGACGTCGCTGCCGGCATTTTGGGCTTTGAACTGCGTGCTGATCTGGGTGAACGCGGACTTCAGCGACGCCGCGGCGAACACCACGAGCTTCCCCGAGCCGCCAGCGGGCTGGGACGGGGGTTTTGAACCGCATCCGACCAGGCCCACCGCCAGCGCCACCGAAACCGCACCGGCCAGCATCCCGATCCGCCGCATGCGTGCACCCTAACCCGCCGACAATGCGGCCCGCTTCCCGGCTTAATCGGCGCAAAAAAGTGACGGTCGAATAGTTATCCAAATGATCCGCGCGTCGCGGCGTCAACAATTTCGCCGACTAGCTACTGTCCAGTAACATCTAGGCAGATTGATGCCATAACGCGCTGAGATCCCAGGCAGGTCCCCCGCAGCGGCCCCGTGGTTGGCCCGCGGAGCCGCCCGGGTCTGGGTTCAACGTTGAACACGAGGAGGTCATGGCAGTGGAGGTGTTGGTCACCGGCGGAGACACCGAACTGGGGCGCACAGTGGCTGAACGCTTCCGCGATGACGGTCACAACGTGACCCTCGTGGGCGCGCGGCGCAGCGAGCTGGAGATCGCCGCCAAGGAATTGGACGTGGACGCCATCGTGTGCGACACCACCGACCCGGCGAGCCTGACCGAGGCCCGCACGTTGTTCCCCCACCACCTCGACACCATCGTCAACGTGCCCGCGCCCTCCCGGGACGCCGGCGACCCCCGCACCTACTCCATCGCCGACACGGCGGACGCCTGGCGGCACGCGTTGGACGCCACCGTGCTCTCGGCGGTGCTGACGGTGCAGACCGTGGGCGACCACCTGCGCTCGGGCGGTTCCATCATCAGCGTGGTGCCCGAGAACGCGCCGGCCGGGAGCCTCGACGCGGCGATCAAAGCGACGCTGTCGAATTGGGTCGCCGGACAGGCGACCGTCTTCGGCACCCGGGGCATCACCGTCAACGTCGTCGCCGGCGGACGCAGCGTCCAGCCGGGCTACGACGGCCTCTCCCGCACGCCCCCGTCGGTCGCCGACGAGGTCGCTCGGCTGGCGTTGTTCCTGACCACTCCGGCGGCCCGCCACATCACCGGCCAGACCCTGCACGTCAGCCACGGCGCGCTCGCGCAATTCGGCTGAGGGCGTAATCCAGCGGCGAGCCATATCGTGCCGCGCGGAGCCGCATTACGGTAGACCGCGTGGCTATTCGACTCGGTCTGCAGATTCCCAATTTTTCCTACGGCACCGGGGTGGAGGAGCTCTTCCCCACTGTTCTGGCTCAGGCCCGCGAGGCCGAAGCGGCCGGCTTCGACTCGGTCTTCGTGATGGATCACTTCTACCAACTGCCCATGCTGGGAGATCCGGACCAGCCGATGCTGGAGGCCTACACCGCGTTGGGCGCGCTGGCCACCGCCACCGAACGAGTTCAGTTGGGCACGTTGGTAACCGGGAACACCTACCGCAACCCGGCGCTGCTGGCGAAGACCATCACCACCCTCGACGTGGTGAGCCAGGGCCGCGCGGTCCTGGGCATCGGCGCCGGGTGGTTCGAACTCGAACACGACCAACTGGGTTTCGAATTCGGCACCTTCACCGACAGGTTCAACCGGCTCGAGGAGGCGCTGCAGATCATCCTGCCGATGATCAAGGGCGAGCGGCCGACCTTCGAGGGCAAGTGGTATCGCGTGCGCGAGGCAATGGCGAATCCCCGCTTCCGCGACCATATTCCGCTGATGATCGGCGGCAGTGGCGAGAAGAAGACGATTCCGCTGGCGGCACGCCACTTCGACCACCTCAACGTGATCGCCGGATTCGACGAGCTGCCGGGCAAATTGGAGGTGGTGCGGCGGCGCTGCGAGGAGGTCGACCGTGACCCGGCGACGCTGGAAACCAGCACGCTGACCACGGTGCTCGTCGACGAGAGCGCGAAACCCGATCAGATCCCCGCCGAGATGACGCAGCGCATGGTGGTCGGCAGCCCCGACGCGGTCGCCGACCAGATCAAGACCAAGGTGGTGGACGCCGGGATCGACGGTGTGATCATCAACGTGCCGTTCTACATCCCCGGCGTGATCAGCGCCGTGGGCGAAGCGCTGCGCCCGGTCGTCGGCCTGTAGCTCCCGCCCGCGTGGGGTCGCGGATTGGTCGCGCCGCGGTAATACTTCCATGTAACAGCGTTTACCTGCGCCACAGCGGCGCAGCGCGGAAGAGGGCCGGGAGCAGGCCATGAAGAAACGAGCCCTGGCGGCGGTCGCGGCCGGTGTGGCATTCGCCGCGCCCCCGATCGCGCATGCCGACAACAACTGGATCGCGATGGCGATCTCGGACTCCACCGGCCGCATCAACATCGCCGACGGAGCGGCCAACCAGGGCGCGGCCGAGAAGGCGGTCATGGACACGTGCCGTAAGAGCATCAGTGACTGCCGCCTGCTGGCCAGCGGCGACGGTGGTTGCCTGGCGCTCGCCGTCAACGCGGCCAAATCGAGATACTTCGGCGGCTGGGGACCGACCCGCGAGGAGGCGGAGGCGGCGGCGCTGGCGCGCGCGCCGGGCGGAACGATCCAACCGGGCCACGACCACTGCGCCGGGGAAGGTTCCAGCCAGTAACGAGGGCGCCGCGCCGGGTGGACTGACGACCCTGATAGTTACGCCACAGTGCCGGCCGCCCACCAGGCATTTCGGTTCGGAACACCGTTAGTGTTGCAAACAACACATGCTTATCAATTAGGTTTCCGGGTACCCGCCTGACTAGCGTTGTGGCTAACTGCAGTCGCGTGTCCAAAAGCCCCCGTCAGGAGCAGCGGAAACATGAGCCCCCCACCAGAAACCACAGCTGGAACCGAGCGTCGCCACCAGGTCGTCATCATCGGTTCGGGATTCGGGGGACTCAATGCGGCAAAGAAACTCAAGCACGCCGACGTTGACATCAAACTGATCGCGCGCACCACCCATCACCTGTTCCAGCCGTTGCTGTATCAGGTGGCGACGGGCATCGTGTCCGAGGGCGACATCGCCCCGCCCACCCGTGTCATCCTGCGCAGGCAGCGCAACGTCCAAGTGCTCCTCGGTGACGTCACGCACATCGATCTGGCCAGGAAGTTCGTGGTCTCCGATTTGCTCGGCCACACGTACGAAACCCCTTACGACAGCTTGATCATCGCCGCCGGCGCAGGGCAGTCGTACTTCGGCAACGACCACTTTGCCGAGTTCGCGCCCGGGATGAAATCGATCGACGACGCGCTGGAGGTGCGCGGACGGATCCTGAGCGCGTTCGAACAAGCCGAGCGGTCACGCGATCCGGAACGACGCGCCAAGCTGCTGACCTTCACCGTCATCGGCGCCGGCCCCACCGGCGTCGAAATGGCCGGGCAGATCGCGGAATTGGCGGCCCACACCCTAAAGGGCTCGTTCCGCGGCATCGACTCAACCAAGGCGCGAGTGATCCTGCTCGACGCCGCCCCGGCCGTGCTGCCGCCGTTCGGCGACAAGCTGGGTACGCGGGCGCGCACCAGGCTGGAGAAGATGGGCGTGGAGATCCAGCTGGGCGCGATGGTCACCGACGTCGACCGCAACGGCATCACGGTGAAGGACGCCGACGGGACCGTCCGGCGCATCGAGTCCGCCTGCAAGGTGTGGTCGGCCGGCGTGCAGGCCAGTGGGCTCGGCCGCGACCTCGCCGAGCAGTCCTCGGTGGAGCTCGACCGGGCCGGGCGGGTCAAGGTGCTACCGGATCTGTCGGTCCCGGGACACCCGAACGTGTTCGTCGTCGGCGACATGGCCGCCGTCGAGGGCGTTCCGGGCGTGGCCCAAGGTGCGATCCAGGGCGCCAAGTACGTCGCCAACACGATTAAAGCCGAACTCGACGGGGCGGATCCGACCGAGCGCGAGCCGTTTCAGTACTTCGACAAGGGATCCATGGCCACCGTTTCGCGGTTCTCCGCGGTGGCCAAGGTCGGTCCCCTGGAGTTCAGCGGCTTCATCGCCTGGCTGATGTGGCTGTTGCTGCACCTGGTTTACCTGGTCGGATTCAAGACCAAGGTCAGCACGCTGCTGTCGTGGACGGTGACCTTCCTGAGCACACGGCGCGGCCAGCTGACCATCACCGAGCAGCAGGCGTTCGCCCGCACCCGCCTCGAGCAACTCGCGGTGCTTGCGGCGGAAGCCAAACGCCCGGCGACCGCCAAGCGCGCCAGCTAGCCACCCAGCCGGTCGGCCTGCCACGTACTCAGCAGGCCGCCGCCGGCCAGCGACAACACGGTCGAACCGGCGTCGATCGGGGTGTCCGGGAAAGCCGTTTCGGGGTAGCGCAATTCGTGGATCGACGCACGAGGCGCCGCGATGATGTCGTCGGCCGGCGACCCGGCACCCAGCTCGACGCGGTGGCGCAGCAGCGGGCGGCCGTCACGGTCGGCGCGTAGGGAGCCAGACCAAAAGCCTTGGCGCTCGTCGTATCTGCCGACCTGCACCCGCTCCCGAAAGCGCACCTGGGCGCCGTCTCGCAAGCAGAATTCGGCGCTGGACACGTGCCGGGCGTCGGCGGCGACCACCGTCGGCTCCAGGTCGATGTCCAGGCATCCGGTCACCGTCACGTCCCAATGGGCATGCGAGGTGGGAACATTCGCTCCGGGCAACGCCACGGTGGCGGCGGCGCTGCGAAGTTTGAGACGGGCACCGCCTTCGACGATGACGCGAAAATCGATGCTGTCGCCACCCAACGGCGTGGCGGCCGCCGATACCAGGTGGACGGTGTCGGGCGTGGTGCAGCGGGCGGCCACGGCGCCGGCGCACTCGATGCGCGGAAGCCGGTTCGGATACGCGACCACCAG
Organism: Mycobacterium sp. E342; assembly: GCF_001667665.1. NCBI lineage: Bacteria > Bacillati > Actinomycetota > Actinomycetes > Mycobacteriales > Mycobacteriaceae > Mycobacterium > Mycobacterium sp. E342. The sequence continues at coordinate 20,795 of NZ_LZJM01000319.1, read as the reverse complement.
GACCCGCGACCGCATCACACGGTGGCCGCCTCGCGCAATTGCGTGCGGACCCACGCCAGCACCTGCGAGGCCGCCGGGTCGTCGGTGAGGGACTGCAACACCGTCGGTCGGCCGCCGCGCACCGCGTTGGCGTCGCCGGCCATCACCTGCAGGTCGGCTCCGACGAGCGGTGCCAGGTCAGTCTTGTTGACTACCAACAGGTCCGAGTAGGTCACCCCGGGGCCGCCCTTGCGCGGCACCTTGTCGCCGCCAGCGACGTCGACGACGAAGATCTGCACGTCCACCAAACCGGAGGAGAAGGTGGCCGTCAGGTTGTCGCCGCCGGATTCGACCAGGATGAGGTCCAGGTGATCGTGCGCGGTGATCAGGTCGTCGATCGCGTCGAGGTTGGCGGTGATGTCGTCGCGGATCGCGGTGTGCGGACACCCACCGGTTTGCACGGCCGCGATCCGGTTGTCCGGCAACACCGCATGCCTGCGCAGGAAGTCGGCATCCTCGGTGGTGTAGATGTCGTTGGTCAGTACCGCCAGCGACAGCTCGTCGCGCAGCTGCCGGCACAGCGCGGCGACCAGCGCCGTCTTGCCCGAACCGACGGGGCCGCCGACGCCGATGCGCAGCGGCTCCCCCGGTTGCCGGACCCGTCGCGGCCGATCGCCGTGAGCGTGCGGGTGGGTGTGCCGATGTGTTGACATGGAGGGCCTTCCAGAAAGCGGAACGCGGTTCGGCGTGGACGAATGTGCGGTCCTTGACCAAGAAGGTACCGCGCGTCGCGGCGCGCCGAAGCGGCCACCCGGACGAGTTCGCCGTACCCGCGGAGCGGCACGACGATGCTCAACATCGGCGCGCTGGTCTACGGCGCGGCATCATCGCCCTGGTGATCCTCTACCTGGTGTTCACCCGGGCCCACGCCAAGAGCGATGCGCCCCATGCCGACGCCATTCCCGAGCCAGCTCGGAGATAACTGCGGCGCAACGGGTGTCAGGACACGAAGAGCGGACGTTCCCGTCCGGCGTGGCGTTGTGCGAGCGTGTCGAGCAACGGGTCGGACAAGTCGCCCAGCCCGGTGGCCGCTTCGACGGCGGCGCGTTCGCACAGGTCCGCCAGCCGAAACGTGCACGCGGCAACGTCGGCCGGGTCCAGAGCAAGCAGCCGCTGGGCGGCCGTCGCCGAGCCGGTCATCGTGGTGTAGGTGATCGCCAGGGCGGTCTGCTCGGGGACCAGCCCGCTCACGGCGCCCACCCGCCCCGCCGCGACGGGCAGGTGGGGCCGGGCACCGAGGTCGTCCCAGGGGGCGTCCGGCCAGACCCGCCGCGCCAGCCGCGCCAGCCCGCGGCCCTGGCCGCGGGACGCTTCCCGGGCGGCCGGGGCCGGCGTGCGGGCATCGGTCTCCCGGTCGGCCGTATCGGGACTCAGCTCGCCGCGGTGAACCGCCGCCGCGATCGACGCGAAGACCAGCCCGGAGGTGCGAATCCGGCGGCACAGGAAGGCTTCCAACGTATCCAGGTTGGTCACCAGGCCGCTGGTGACCGCCTCCTCCACGCCGCCCGAGTGCACGTGAGCGCCGGCCGGCAATCGGGAATCGGCCAGGGCGAGCAGCGTCGCGAGTGCGGACATGGACGTCAGAACAGGAAGTAGCGTTGCGCCATCGGCAGTTCGGCCGGCGGGTCCTCCTGCCAGACCTCGCCGTCGATCCGCACGGTGAACGTGTCGGGATCCACTTCGATGTCGGGCAGCGCGTCGTTGAGCGGCAAGTCCGCCTTGCCGAGCCCGGCGGTGTTCCGGACGGGGATCAGCCGCCGGTTGACCGCGAGCCGCTCGGCCAGACCGGCCTCGATTGCTTGCGGCGCAACGAAATGCACGGACGTCGCGGCGGCGGCCCGCGGGGCGGCCCCGAACATCGGACGCGGAAGCACCGGCTGTGGCGTCGGGATCGACGCGTTGGCGTCCCCCATCGCCGCCCACGCGAGCATGCCGCCCTTGAGCACCGCGTGCGGGCGGACCCCGAAGAACGGGGGTTCCCACAGCACCAGATCCGCGAGCTTGCCCACCTCCACGGAGCCGACCTCGTTGTCGAGACCGTGGGCCGTCGCCGGGCAGATGGTGTATTTCGCGACGTAGCGGCGCGCCCGCATGTTGTCGGCCGCACCGTCGCCGGGCAGTGCACCGCGGCGGCGCTTCATCACATGCGCGGTCTGCCAGGTGCGCAGCACCACCTCCCCGATGCGGCCCATCGCCTGTGAGTCGCTGCCGATCATCGATATCGCGCCGATGTCGTGGAGCAGGTCTTCCGCCGCCATGGTCGACGGCCGGATACGGCTCTCGGCGAAGGCCAGGTCCTCGGGCACTTGGGGATTGAGGTGATGGCAGACCATCAGCATGTCCAGGTGCTCGTCGAGGGTGTTACGCGTATGCGGCCGAGTCGGATTGGTCGAGCTGGGCAACACGTTGGACTTGCCCGCGACGGTGATGATGTCGGGTGCGTGGCCGCCGCCGGCGCCCTCGGTGTGATAGGTGTGGATCGACCGCCCCGCGATCGCCGCCAGGGTGTCTTCGACGAACCCCATCTCGTTGAGAGTGTCGGTGTGCAGCGCCACCTGGACGCCGGCGGCGTCGGCAACGGTGAGGCACGCATCGATTGCCGCCGGCGTCGATCCCCAGTCCTCGTGCAGCTTGAAACCGGAAGCACCGCCGCGCAATTGCTCCCACAGTCCCTCGGCGCTGACCGTGTTCCCCTTGCCCAGCAGCGCGAAGTTGACCGGCCAGCCGTCGAGCGCCTCCAGCATCCTGGCCAGGTGCCATGCGCCCGGGGTCACGGTGGTGGCCTTGGTGCCCTCGGCCGGCCCGGTGCCGCCGCCGATGATCGTCGTGATCCCGGCGCCGAGCGCCTCGGCCATGAGCTGCGGGCAGATCAGGTGCACGTGGCAGTCGATGGCGCCCGCTGTGACGATCCGCCCGTTGCCGGCGATGACCTCGGTGGACGGCCCGACGACCAGGTCCGGATGCACCCCCGCCATGGTGTCGGGGTTGCCCGCCTTGCCGATCGCCGAGATGCGGCCGTCACGAATCCCGATGTCGGCCTTGATGATTCCCCAGTGGTCGACGATGACCGCACCGGTGATCACCGTGTCGGGTGCGCCCTCGGCGCGGGTGGCGCGCCCCTGACCCATCGACTCGCGCAGCACCTTGCCGCCGCCGAACACCGCCTCGTCACCGGCCAGCCCCGGTCCCCCGCTGCGGTCTTCGGTGATCTCCACCAGAAGGTCGGTGTCCGCCAGCCGGATCCGGTCACCGGCGGTGGGGCCGAAAAGCTGGGCGTAGCGTTCTCGCGACAGGCTCGACATCAGGCGTCGAGACGTCCGGGCGGGGTCAGGCTCAGGCCGTGCACTTCGCGGCGGCCGCGCAGTGGGACCAGCCGGACCTGTTGGGCCACACCGGGTTCGAATCGCACGGCGGTTGCCGCCGGTATGTCCAGCCGGTAGCCGTGGGCGGCAGCGCGGTCGAACGAGAGCGCCGCATTGGCCTGCGGAAGGTGGACATGGCTGCCGACCTGTACCGGCCGGTCACCGGTGTTGACGATCTGCATCTCGATCCGCTCCGCGTCCGCGTTGATGTCGATATCGCCGCTGCCGTAGAGGATTTCGCCGGGAATCATGGGATCGGGTGGTGGACGGTGACCAGTTTGGTGCCGTCGGGGAACGTCGCTTCCACCTGCACGTCGGCCAACATCTCCGGCACCCCCTCCATCACGTCGTCGCGGCTGAGCACCCCGCAGCCGCTGGCCATCAGCTCGGCGACGGTGCGGCCGTCGCGCGCGCCTTCGAGAATGTGGTCGGTGATGATGGCAACCGCCTCCGGGTGATTCAACCGCAAGCCCCGGGCATGGCGGCGACGTGCCAGTTCGGCGGCGTAGGACAACAGCAATCGCTCTTGTTCGTGCGGCGTGAGGAGCACGCTCTGGAATCCTGCCACGGCGCCCGGGGGCGTCGCCGCCCGGCCGCGCTCGACGCCGGTTCGCCTAGGCCTCGAGGTTCTGCAGCCGCACCTGGCCGCGGGCGACCACCCGGTCGTCGGCGTCGGTGATGGTGACCAGCCACAGCTGTTGGCGCCGGCCGCGGTGGATCGGTTCGGCGGTGCCGTACACCGTGCCCGAGCCGATGGAACGCAGAAAGTCGGTGTTGTTGTTGACCCCCACGACGTTCCCCCCACCGCGGGTGGCGAGCCAGGTGTAGGCGGCCACGCTGGCCATGCTCTCGATGATCGAGCAGTAGACGCCGCCGTGCACCAGGCCCATCGGCTGCAACAACTTGGGGGTGACCTCGAGCTCGGCCCGGGCGCCGTCGGGACCGAGTTCGGTGAATCGCAGCCCGATCTCCTGGTCGAAGGGCGCGGTGAAGTCCGTCGGGATGGTCGTCTCCGGAGGCTGTGGCACGTTCTGTGTCTACACCATCGGCCCTTGAAACGGCTGAGCCCCGTGCCATAGGGCACGGGGCTCGCCGATCGAGTAGACCGGGGGTCACTGCAGCCCTCAGGACTCTGCCACGGTCGCTGTTCGCTCGACTCGGTTAGCATAGGCAAGGCTGCCCTAATTTCGCAAGCTTCCATTCGGTGGCGGCGTGAGCAGCTGCGGTACGACCGTCGGTAGTAATCGGGAGTACGATGTTGTCGACGCTCAGGAGAAACGCACTATGGCGAAACTGACCCGGCTGGGGGATCTGGAACGCGCCGTGATGGACCACCTGTGGTCCACGCCGGAACCTCAAACGGTCCGCCAGGTCCACGACGCACTGTCGGCGCGACGCGACCTTGCCTACACGACGATCATGACCGTCCTGCAAAGGCTGGCCAAAAAGAATCTGGTCTCCCAGATCCGCGATGACCGCGCGCACCGATACGCACCCGTGCACGGCCGCGACGAACTGGTCGCCGGGCTCATGGTCGACGCGCTGTCCCAGGCGGAGGATTCGGGCGGCAGGCAGGCCGCACTGGTCCATTTCGTCGAGCGGGTGGGCGCCGACGAGGCGGACGCGCTGCGGCGCGCGCTCGCCGAACTGGAAGCCAATCAACGCGGAAACGCGTCATCTGCTGGCGCGTCGACGGAGGACTGAGGGAGACTGACAGCGTGTCCGCGCTGGCCTTCACCATCCTCGCGGTGCTGCTGGTCGGTCCGGTGCCGGCCCTGTTGGCACGCGCGAGCTGGCCGCTGCGCGCACCCCGCGCCGCGATGGTGTTGTGGCAGGCCGTGGCGCTGGCCGCGGTCCTCTCCGCCTTCAGCGCCGGCATCGCGATCGCCACGCGGCTGCTCATGCCCGGTCCCGACGGGCGGCCCACCGCCAGCATCCTCGGCGACGCGGGCCGGCTGGGGTGGCCGCTGTGGGCGGCATACATCGGCGTCTTCGCGCTGACGCTGCTGGTCGGAGCCCGATTGATGGTCGCCGTGGTCCGGGTGGCCATCGCGAATCGGCGACGGCGGGCCCATCACCGCATGGTGGTCGATCTGGTCGGCGTCAGCCACGACGCCGCGCTCCCCCAGCCCTGCGCCCGCGCGCGCGACCTGCGCGTGTTGGACGTTCCGCAGCCGCTCGCCTACTGCCTACCCGGTGTTCGCAGCCGGGTGGTGGTCAGCGAGGGCGCGCTCAACACCCTCGCCGACGCCGAGGTCGCCGCGATCCTCACCCACGAGCGCGCTCATCTGCGGGCCCGCCACGACCTCGTTCTGGAGGCCTTCACCGCGGTGCACGCCGCGTTCCCGCGGCTCGTGCGCAGTGCCAACGCGCTCGGCGCGGTGCAGTTGCTCGTCGAACTGCTCGCCGACGACGCCGCCGTGCGCGCGGAAGGCCGCGCTCCGTTGGCGCGGGCCCTGGTCGCCTGCGCGGCGGGGCGCGCGCCGTCGGGTGCGCTGGCCGCGGGCGGTACCAGCACCGTGGTCCGCGTGCGCCGGTTGTGCGGGTGTGGCAACAGCCTGCCGCTGTCGGCGGCCGCATACCTGGCCGCGGTCGCCGTGTTCGTGGTGCCCACCGTCGCGCTCGCCGTTCCGTGGCTCACCGAGCTGCGGCGGCTGTTCAACCTCTGAAGCAGACGGAGCCATCACCCCGGGCGGGCGCATGCCCGCTGTGCCACAGTGTGACGGAAAGCTTTTCGGCAACGTTCTCCGACTTGAGAGGCGAAGACATGGGTTCGTCGGATGATTCACAAACCGCTACCGCGCAAATCGGTGTCACCGGCCTGGCGGTGATGGGGTCGAACATCGCGCGCAATTTCGCCCGGCACGGCTACACCGTGGCGCTGCACAACCGGTCTGTCGCCAAGACCGACGCGTTGCTCAAAGAGCACGGTGACGAGGGCACATTCGTGCGGTCGGAGACCATCGCGGAATTCCTGGCCGCCCTGGAGAAGCCGCGCCGCGTACTCATCATGGTCAAGGCCGGCGACCCCACCGACGCCGTCATCAACGAGCTCGCCGACGCCATGGAGGAAGGCGACATCATCATCGACGGCGGCAACGCCCTCTACACCGACACCATTCGCCGCGAGAAGGCGATGCGGGAGCGCGGGCTGCATTTCGTCGGCGCCGGAATCTCCGGCGGTGAGGAGGGCGCGCTCAACGGCCCGTCGATCATGCCCGGCGGCCCCGCCGAGTCCTACAAGTCGCTGGGCCCGTTGCTCGAGGAGATCTCCGCCCACGTCGACGGCGTTCCGTGCTGCACGCACATCGGCCCCGACGGCGCCGGCCACTTCGTCAAGATGGTGCACAACGGAATCGAGTACTCCGACATGCAGCTCATCGGCGAGGCCTACCAGCTGCTGCGCGACGGGCTCGGCAAGACCGCGGAGCAGATCGCCGACGTCTTCGACGAGTGGAACTCCGGCGACCTGGACAGCTTCCTAGTCGAGATCACCGCGCAGGTGCTGCGCCAGACCGACGCGAAAACCGGCAAGCCGCTCGTCGACGTCATCCTCGACGAGGCCGAGCAGAAGGGCACCGGCCGCTGGACCGTGAAGTCCGCCCTGGACCTGGGGGTTCCGGTCACCGGCATCGCCGAGGCCGTGTTCGCCCGCGCGCTGTCGGGTTCGGTGACCCAGCGCAAGGCCACGACCGGGCTGGCCTCGGGAGAATTGGGCCAGAAGCCGGACGACGCGCGGCAGTTCACCGAGGACATCAGGCAGGCCCTGTACGCGTCCAAGATCATCGCCTATGCGCAGGGCTTCAACCAGATCCAGGCCGGCAGCGCCGAATACGACTGGGGCATCACCCCGGGCGACCTGGCCACCATCTGGCGCGGCGGCTGCATCATCCGGGCGAAGTTCCTCAACCGCATCAAGGAGGCGTTCGACGAGGATCCCGACCTGCCGACGCTGATCGTTGCGCCCTACTTCCGCAGCGCGATCGAGGCCGCGATCGACGGCTGGCGGCGCGTCGTCGTGACGGCCACGCAGCTGGGCATCCCGATCCCGGGCTTCTCCTCCGCGCTGTCCTACTACGACGCCCTGCGCACCGAGCGCCTCCCCGCGGCGCTGACCCAGGGGCTGCGGGACTTCTTCGGCGCGCACACCTACGGCCGCATCGACGACGACCCGGACAAGCGATTCCACACGCTGTGGAGCGGCGACCACAGCGAAGTGCCCGCCTAGCCGGGTACTACTGAGGGACACGAGGGGGCGCAGCGAGAGCGATGAGATTCCTGGACGGGCATGGGCCCGGGTACGACCTGACCTACAACGACGTCTTCGTCATGCCGAACCGGTCGGAGGTCGCGTCACGCTTCGATGTCGACCTGTCCACCAACGACGGCTCGGGCACCACCATCCCAGTGGTGGTCGCCAACATGACCGCGGTGGCCGGGCGTCGGATGGCCGAGACGGTGGCGCGGCGGGGCGGGCTGGTCGTCCTGCCGCAGGACATCCCGATCACCGCGGTGCAGCAGACGGTGGAGTTCGTCAAGAGCCGTGATCTGGTTCTCGACACCCCGGTGGTGCTGGCGCCCGAGGATTCGGTGTCGGATGCCACCGCGTTGATCCACAAGCGCGCGCACGGGGTCGCCGTCGTCGTCTTCGAGGGCCGCCCGATCGGCTTGGTGAGCGAATCGAGCTGCCTCGGCGTGGACCGCTTCACCAGGGTGCGTGACGTCGCCAGCACCGATTTCGTCACGGCCCCGGTCGGTACCGAGCCGCGCAAGATCTTCGACCTGCTCGAGCACGCCCCGATCGGGGTCGCGGTGGTGACGAACGCGGACGGCACGCTGGCGGGGGTGCTGACCCGCACCGGGGCCGTCCGGACCGGGCTCTACACCCCGGCGGTCGACGGCGGCGGGCGGCTGCGGGTGGGCGCGGCGGTCGGCATCAACGGCGACGTGGGGGCCAGGGCGCGGTCCCTGGCCGAGGCGGGTGTCGACGTGCTCGTCATCGATACCGCCCACGGGCACCAGGTCAAGACGCTCGACGCGATCCGCACGGTCGCATCGCTCGAACTCGGGGTGCCGCTGGTGGCGGGCAACGTCGTCTCCGCCGAAGGCACCCGGGATCTGCTCGGCGCCGGGGCGAACATCGTCAAGGTCGGCGTCGGTCCGGGGGCCATGTGCACCACCCGGATGATGACCGCGGTGGGGCGCCCGCAATTCTCGGCCGTGGTCGAATGCGCCTCGACGGCAAGGCAATTGGGTGGACACGTCTGGGCCGACGGCGGCGTCCGGCATCCGCGGGACGTGGCGCTGGCCCTGGTCGCCGGGGCGTCCAACGTGATGATCGGGTCGTGGTTCGCCGGGACCTACGAATCGCCCGGTGACCTGATGCGCGACCGCGACGACCAGCCCTACAAGGAGAGCTACGGCATGGCGTCCAAGCGCGCGGTGGTAGCCCGCAGCGGCGCCGACACCGCGTTCGACCGCGCCCGCAAAGCGCTGTTCGAGGAGGGCATCTCGACGTCGCGCATGGGGCTCGACCCGGACCGCGGCGGTGTCGAGGATCTGATCGACCACATCACCTCGGGCGTGCGCAGCACCTGCACCTACGTCGGCGCGGCGAACCTGACGGAGCTCTACGAGCGGGCCGTCGTCGGCGTCCAGTCCGCCGCGGGCTTCGCCGAAGGCCATCCGCTGCCGCTGGGCTGGTGAACCGCCGCGTCGCCCACGCCGCTCATGCGTCGTCGGTCGGGCGTTCCAGCGCGTACAGCGACATGCGCCGGTTCGTCGTGTCGTGCTCACCGAGAAACGCGCATCCGACGTCCTCGCACAGTCGGCGCGCCGCGGTGTTGCGGTGATCGGGGTCGAACATGATCCGGCGGCAACGCGGCTCCACGGAGAAGACGCTGGCGATGATCCGCGGCAGGAGCATCAGCCCCAGTCCCCGGTTCACCAGCGCCGGGTCGGCGATGGCGGCGTGCACCCCCACGTCGTAGGCCCCCGCGTCGTAGTACTCCGAAATGAGATCCTTTGCACCCCAATATATTTCGAGGTATGCGCAATCGGCGCCGTCGATGCTCCCCAGCAGCGGCAGCGAGTACGTCCCATCGAGTTGTGCGCCGAGATGCCGCTCCCAGCGGGGCGTCGGCCAGTCGTATTCCCAGGCCGCCGCCAGGTGTGGGCGGTTCATCCATTCCGACACGATGGCCGCGTCGGTGCGGTCCGCGACGCGCAGCGCGAAAGGCGGATCCAGCTCGGGAAGCGGGGGCCGGGCGATGCTCGCGATCTCCTCGGTGAGGTCGAGGCGCTCGCGGGGCAGGATCCGGGCTGATCGGGCTTCGGGTGGGGCTTCGGACGCCATAGTGCGCCCAGCCTAGCGGGGTAAGGTTAGGCAACCCATATTCGGGTCGCGGTCGTGCGCGGAAGTTCGCGGCACCCCGAAAACGGTGGTCGACCGAGGGCGGGGCCAACCCGGCTACCATAAATCAGCAACGACGGAGGCGACCGCGTCCGCACCGGCTCCAGGCAGTGAAGGGATCGACGTGCCGCAGGCACCCATGCAGGCCATGGGCTTTCGGGCGCGGCGGTCGTCGGACGAAGCGCCCGATGCGGAGCCTTCCCCGACCAGCCCATCGGCCGCGGGCGGCGGTGAGGCATGAACGCCACCGTCACCCTGATCAGCGTCGCGGCCATCGCCCTGCTCATCTTCGGCAACGCGGTCTTCGTCGCCGCCGAGTTCTCGCTGACGACGCTGGACCGAAGCGCGGTGGAGGCCAACGCCCGCGGCGGCGGCCGTCGTGACCGCGGGATCCGGCGCGCGCACCACAAATTGTCGTTTCAGCTGTCCGGCGCTCAACTGGGCATCTCGGCCACCACCCTGGCGGCCGGTTACCTGACCGATCCGATGCTGGCCAACCTGCCGCACCCGTGGTTCGACGCGATCGGGATTTCGGACCGGGTGGCCGACGCCATCATGGCGTTCCTGGCCCTGGTCGTCGTCACCTCGGTGTCGATGGTGTTCGGCGAGCTGGTCCCCAAGTACCTGGCCCTCGCCCGGCCGTTGTCCACCGCGCGGGCCGTGGTCGGCGTCCAGCTGTTGTTCTCGACACTCTTCACCCCGGCGATCCGGCTCACGAACGGTGTGGCGAACTGGATCGTGCGCCAGCTGGGGATCGAGCCGGCCGAGGAGCTGCGCTCGGCGCGTTCGCCGCAGGAACTGATCTCGCTGGTGCGCTCGTCGGCGCGCAGCGGCTCCCTGGATGCGGCCACCGCATCGCTGGTGCGGCGCTCACTGCAATTCGGCGCCCTGACCGCCGAGGAACTGATGACGCCCCGGTCGAAGATCGTGGCCTTGCAGACCGACGACACGGTCGCCGACCTGGTGGCCGCGGCCGCGGAGTCGGGCTACTCCCGCTTCCCGATCGTCGACGGCGACCTCGACGAAACCGTCGGCATCGTCCACGTCAAGCAGGTGCTCGCCATTCCGGCGGCCGACCGGGCGCGCACGCGGCTGACCACCGTGGCCCAGCCCGTGCCGGTGGTGCCCTCGACGCTGGACGGCGACGCCGTCATGGCCGAGATCCGCGGCAACAGCCTGCAGACCGCGATGGTCGTGGACGAATACGGCGGCACCGCGGGCATGGTGACCGTCGAGGACCTGATCGAAGAGATCGTCGGCGACGTCCGGGACGAACACGACGACGCCACCCCCGACGTGGTGGCGGCCGGCACCGGCTGGCGCGTCTCGGGTCTACTGCGCATCGACGAGGTGGCCACCGCCACCGGCTTCCGGGCCCCGGAGGGACCCTACGAGACCGTCGGCGGGCTGGCACTGCGCGAATTCGGCCACATCCCGGTGGCCGGCGAGACGGTGAAGTTGCCCGCCCTGGACGCCGACGGGCTGCTGGACGCCTCGCTGCGCTGGCAAGCGACCGTGATCCGGATGGACGGTCGCCGGATCGACCTGCTGGAGCTGAACGAGCTGCGTGGCCACGGCGAGGGCCCGGCAGGGGGCCACCCATGAGCGATCCCATGGGCGTGTTCTTGGCGATCCTGCTGATCGGCGTGAACGCCTTCTTCGTCGGGGCGGAGTTCTCGTTGATCTCGGCCCGGCGCGACCGCCTCGAGGCGCTGGCCGAGCAGGGCAAGGCCCGGGCGGTCACCGTCATGCGCGCCGGCGAGCAGCTGCCCGCGATGCTGGCCGGCGCCCAGCTGGGAGTCACGGCCGCCTCGCTGCTGCTCGGGCGCATCGGTGAGTCGGCGGTCTCCAGCCTGCTGCGCACCGCGTTGGGGCTGACCGGTATTCCGCCTGCCCTGCTGCACACGTTGTCGTTCGCGATTGCGCTGGCGATCGTGGTCACGCTGCACGTGCTGCTCGGCGAGATGGTGCCCAAGAACATCGCGCTGGCCGGTCCCGAACGAACGGCGATGCTGCTGGTGCCCCCCTACCTGGCCTACGTGCGGGCCGCCCGGCCGTTCATCGTGTTCTACAACAAGTGCGCCAGCGTGGTGGTGCGCGCGCTGGGCGTGGAACCCAAGGAAGAGCTCGAGATCACCGTCTCCCCCGTCGAATTGAGCGAGATGATCGCCGAATCGGAGTCCCAGGGCCTGCTGGACCCCGAGGAGCACACCCGGCTGACCCGGGCGTTGCAGATCCGCACCCGGGTGGTCGGCGATGTGGCGGTACCGCTCGAAGACGTCCACGCGGTGCCGGTGGCGAGGGCAGGCAGCGGCCCGACCGTCGGCGCCGTCGAGCAGGCCCTGGCCCAGACCGGCTACTCGCGGTTCCCCGTGGCGAACGTCAACGGCGACTTCATCGGCTACCTGCACATCAAGGACATGCTGACCCTCGGCGACGACCCGCACACGGTGATCGACCTGGCGATGGTGCGCCCCCTTCCCCGGCTGCCCAAGTCGCTGCCGCTGGCCGACGCGTTGTCGCGGATGCGCCGCAGCAACAGCCATCTGGCGTTGGTGACCGACGCCGGCGGCGACGTGGTCGCGATGGTGGCGATGGAAGACCTGGTCGAGGACCTCGTCGGCACGATGCGCGACGCGTAACGGTCACCGGTCTCCGGGTGGGGCACTCCTGAGCCCGTATGATTTTCAGGGGCTGCCAGTCAAGTGCCAGTCAAGAAAGTGCTGGAGGGTGCAGGATTCCCGGCGCGCTGACGCGTTGCTGGAATTCGATCCCCTGGCTCGCCGCTGCGGCATGTGATCCAGCTGTCAGCGCGGCCTGACCTGGTGCGGTGGGTTGGGCGGATACGCTCACCAGGCTGCTGCTCGGTACGCTGAAGGCATTGCCGCTCCGGGCCGATGGCGGCTCGAAGAGGCTTCGTTATGGAGGAGAGACATGACTGATCGCGTGTCGGCGGGGAACCTGCGCGTCGCCCGAGTGCTTTACGACTTCGTGAACAACGAGGCCCTGCCCGGCACCGATATCGACCCGGACAGCTTCTGGGCCGGAGTCGACAAAGTCGTCACCGACCTCACGCCGAAGAACCAGGAGCTGCTGAACCGCCGCGACGAGCTGCAGGCCCAGATCGACAAGTGGCACCGGCAGCGCGTGATCGAGCCGTTCGACGTCGACGCGTACCGGCAGTTCATCACCGACATCGGTTATCTGCTGCCCGAGCCCGAGGACTTCACGATCACGACCTCGGGTGTCGACGACGAGATCACCACGACCGCGGGCCCCCAGCTGGTGGTGCCGGTGCTCAACGCCCGGTTCGCGCTGAACGCCGCGAACGCGCGCTGGGGCTCGCTGTACGACGCCCTGTACGGCACCGACGTCATCCCCGAGGATGACGGCGCGGAGAAGGGCACCAGCTACAACAAGGTCCGCGGCGACAAGGTCATCGCCTATGCGCGCAACTTCCTCGACCAGGCGGTGCCGCTGGAATCCGGATCCTGGGCCGACGCGACGGGACTGTCCGTCGAGGACGGCCAGCTGAAGATCGCCACCGCCGACGGGCCCGTCGGCCTGGCCAGCCCGGAGAAGTTCGCCGGCTACACCGGCGAACTCGGCTCCCCCGACTGGTCGGTGCTGCTGGTCAATCACGGCCTGCACATCGAGATCCTCGTCGACCCCGAATCGCCCGTCGGCAAGACCGACCGCGCCGGCATCAAGGACGTGGTCCTGGAATCGGCCGTCACGACGATCATGGACTTCGAGGACTCGGTGGCCGCCGTCGACGCCGACGACAAGGTGCTGGGCTACCGCAACTGGCTCGGGCTGAACAAGGGTGACCTGTCCGAAGATGTCGATAAGGACGGCAAGACCTTCACCCGGGTGCTGAACCAGGACCGCACCTACACCACGCCCGACGGTCAGGGCCAGCTGACGCTGCCGGGCCGCAGCCTGCTCTTCGTCCGCAACGTCGGGCATCTGATGACCAACGACGCCATCGTCGACGCCGACGGTAATGAGGTGTTCGAGGGCATCATGGATGCGCTGTTCACCGGGCTGACCGCGATCCACGGCCTCAAGACCGGTGACGCCAACGGCCCGTTGACCAACAGCCGCACCGGGTCCATCTACATCGTCAAGCCCAAGATGCACGGGCCCGACGAGGTCGCGTTCACCTGCGAGTTATTCAGCCGCGTCGAGGACGTCCTGGGCCTGCCGCAGGCCACCCTCAAGGTCGGCATCATGGACGAGGAGCGGCGCACCACCGTCAACCTCAAGGCGTGCATCAAGGCCGCCGCCGACCGCGTCGTGTTCATCAACACCGGCTTCCTGGACCGCACCGGCGACGAGATTCACACGTCGATGGAGGCCGGTCCGATGATCCGCAAGGGCGCGATGAAGAACACGACGTGGATCAAGGCCTACGAGGACGCCAACGTCGACATCGGTCTGGCCGCAGGATTCAAGGGCAAGGCGCAGATCGGCAAGGGCATGTGGGCGATGACCGAGCTGATGGCCGACATGGTCGAGCAGAAGATCGGCCAGCCGAAGGCGGGCGCGACCACCGCGTGGGTGCCCTCGCCGACGGCCGCCACCCTGCACGCCATGCACTACCACTACGTCGACGTCGGCGCCGTGCAGGAGGAGCTGGCCGGCAAGAAGCGCACGACCATCGATGAATTGCTGACCATTCCGCTGGCCAAGGAACTGGCCTGGGCGCCCGAGGAGATCCGCGAGGAGGTCGACAACAACTGCCAGTCGATCCTCGGGTACGTGGTGCGCTGGGTCGCCCAGGGCGTCGGCTGCTCGAAGGTGCCCGACATCCACGACGTCGCGCTCATGGAAGACCGTGCCACGCTGCGGATCTCGAGCCAGCTGCTGGCCAACTGGCTGCGCCACGGGGTGATCACCGAAGAGGACGTGCGGGCCAGCCTGGAGCGGATGGCGCCGCTGGTGGACGCGCAGAACGCCAAGGATGCGGCCTACCTGCCGATGGCGCCCAACTTCGACGACAGCCTGGCGTTCCTGGCCGCGCAGGACCTGATCCTGACCGGGACGCAGCAGCCCAACGGCTACACCGAGCCGATCCTGCACCGCCGCCGGCGCGAAGCCAAGGCCCGCGCGGCGCAATCGAGTTGAGCTGGTGCCTTAATCGGGCTTACCACGTATCGGTGCCGCTGGCGACTAAGATCAGCGGCGGGTTGACAACAAGTCGGACGGATCGACGGAAAGGCGACGGGCACCACTATGGGTAGGCACAGTTTGCCCGACCCTGAGGGCTCCGCCGACGAGCCGTACGACAGCGGCGAGACGGACGACCACCCGTACGCCGGTACCGACGACTATTCGGACGAGGGTCACTACCCGCGCGACGAGGAGTTGCCCTTCGACGAGGACGACTACCCGACCGGCGACGAGCCTTACTCCGAGGACGCGTTCGAGGAGGGCACCGCCGACGACTACCCGGAGTTTCCGCCGCGGCAGCCGGGCCCGGCGGCCTCTGAGCCGCCCGCCTCGTCGCCCTCGCTGTTCGGCCGCGGCCACCGGGGACTCGGTGAGTGGCGCGGCGGCCATCGCAGCGAGGGCGGGCGCCGCGGGGTGAGCATCGGCGTGATCGTGGCCCTCGTCGCCGTAGTCGTGGTGGTGGGCACAGTGATTCTGTGGACGTTCATCGGTGACGCCCTGTCCAACCGCTCGCACAAGGCGGCCGGACGCTGCGTCGGCGGCAAGGAGATCGTCGCCGTCATCGCCGACCCGTCCATCGCCGATTCCGTGCGGCAGTTCGCGGACAGCTACAACTCGTCGGCCGGTCCCGTCGGGGACCACTGCATGGAGGTCAGCGTCAAACCGGCGGGGTCCGACGCCGTGCTCAACGGGTTCATCGGCAAGTGGCCCTCCGACCTGGGTGGGCAGCCGGCGTTGTGGATTCCGGGCAGCTCGGTGTCGGCGGCGCGGCTCGCCGGGGCCACGGCGCAGAAAACCATCACCGACAGCCGCTCGCTGGTGACGTCGCCGGTGGTGCTGGCCGTCCGGCCAGAGCTCCAGCAGGCCCTGGGCAGCCAGACCTGGGCGGCGCTGCCCGGGCTGCAGACCAATCCGGCCGGGCTGGCCGGTATGAACCTGCCGGCGTGGGGGTCGCTGCGGCTGGCCGTGCCGATGAACGGCAACGGCGACGCGGCGTTCTTGGCCGGCGAGGCGGTGGCCGCCGCGGCGGCACCACCCGGCGCCCCGGCGACGCAGGGCACCGGCGCGGTGCGCGCCCTGCTGAGCGCGCAACCCAAACTGGCGGACAACTCGCTGACCGAGGCCATGAACACGCTGCTCAAACCCGGTGACGCGGCAACCGCGCCGGTCCACGCGGTGATCACCACCGAGCAGCAGCTGTTCCAGCGCGGCCAGTCCCTGCCAGACGCCAAGGGCGCGTTGGCTTCCTGGCTACCATCCGGGCCGGTGCCGGTCGCCGACTACCCCACCGTGCTGCTCAGCGGTTCCTGGCTGACCCACGAGCAGACCTCGGCGGCCAGCGAGTTCGACCGCTTCATGCGCAAGCCCGATCAACTGGCCAAGCTGGCCAAGGCCGGGTTCCGGGTCAACGGCGTCACACCGCCGAGCAGCCCGGTCACCACCTTCCCCGCACTGCCGGGAACGCTGTCGGTGGGCGACGACGCGATGCGCGCGACGCTGGCCGAGGCGATGGCCGCCCCATCGAGCGGGCTCGCGGCGACCATCATGCTCGACCAGTCGATGCCCGGCCAGGAGGGCGGGAAGACCCGGCTGGCCAACGTGGTCGCGGCGCTTCAGGACAAGATCAAGGCGCTGCCGCCCACCGCCATGGTGGGGTTGTGGACGTTCGACGGCCACGAGGGACGGTCCGAGGTCCCCGGCGGGCCGCTGGGCGACCCCGTGAACGGCCAGCCGCGTGCGGCGGCGCTGGCGGCGGCGTTGGACAAGCAGTATTCGTCGCCCGGCGGCGCGGTGTCGTTCACCACGCTGCGAATGATCTACCAGGACCTGCAGACGAATTACCGCGCGGGGCAGACCAACTCGATACTGGTCATCACGGCGGGGCCACATACCGACCAGACTCTGGACGGTCCAGGACTGCAGGACTTCATCCGCAAGAGCGCGGACCCGGCCAAACCGATCGCGGTGAACGTCATCGACTTCGGCGGCGACCCGGACCGCGCCACCTGGGAGGCGGTCGCCCAGCTCAGCGGCGGCGGCTACCAGAACCTCGCCACGTCGGCGTCCCCCGACCTCGCCGCGGCCCTCAACGCGTTCCTGAGCTGAATTATCTCCGGCTTTGGGCCCACTTGGCTTGTGCAGCAGTGTAATTGAGCCTCAACAGGCAAGCGCCGTCGCTTTCTTGGTCGCGCCCGGCTACCGGTGGTTGGATTCGTCGGGCGCGTAAGCAAACATTCCGAGCATGGAGGCGACGAACGCGCCGTGGGTGGAGCGGCGCACCATCTCGCCGTACCATTCGCGCACCTCGGCCGAAGTGATCAGGTCAGCGTCGATCGCATGTTGCCAGACGGCGTCCATGTTCATGCTCTCGGTCAGATCTTCTATGTCGCTGAACAAGCGGGTTTCCGGACGGGTCCTTACGGAGCTGAACCCACTGTCACGCAACCACTTTTCGAGGTGTTGCCCAGCCAGCGGCTGGCGGTAGCTGTCGTGGATACTACGAGCGAGTGCCGCCGCTGCACGCTCGCTGGTGCCCTCAACGGCAAGCGTTGCGGGGCTCGGCTCGAACAAAGCCACCCGGGCGTTGGGACGCAACGCTCGGCCCACCTCGACGAGCGCCGCAACCGGGTCACTGAGATGAACGAGCACTCGCTCGATCCGGCATCCATCCAGCGTGGCATCCGCGATCGGAAGCGACGTACCGTCGGCCTGGACCAGCCACGCCGTCGGGCAGCGACGCGCGCTGATTTCGAGCATGCGTCTGCTCTGGTCCACACCGATCGGGCGTCCGCCGGCCTCGGCAATCGCCACTAGGTCGTGGCCGGCGCCGCAGCCGACGTCGAGAATCCGTTGTCCTACCGAAATTCCCAGTAGTTCGATGAGCGTCGCTTTGGTCGGCGCCCTGATAACGGCCATTCGATCCAAGAAGGACACCAGCCGGTCAGGATCGCCGCTGCGGTCCACATCGGCGAAGTCGGATGACACGATCTTCAACGTGCCGGAGTCGGCTTGGTAAAGCGCGCACCGATAGCACCGGTTGGGCGTATGGACAATCGATGCAACGGCATAGCCGCCTATCCGCAAGGCGCGGTCACGGGTATACCTGGCTTTGCCGAGCCGGTACTGGTCAATGCCGACGGCGTCGCGATACCGGGGTCAGCGTCTCCTGAGCCGGGAGACAGGAAGCTCTTGAGGTTCTCGCCCGCGCGATCGGTGGCGAAGACATCGACGAAGTCCTCTAACGGATAGGTCTGGCCGAGCAGGTCGGCCAGATCGTGACGAGTCAGGAATTCCAGGGATTCGGGAAACGTCCCATACGACACCGACTCGAATATCACTTCCTTACGCACGGCTGCGGCTAGATCGATGGCCACGGGGGCCGCGGGCCGGCTCTTGAGGATGATCCGGCCGCCTGGGCGTACAGCCCGGATCATTTCGTCGAAGGCCGGTGAGCTGGGTTGAGTCTCGATGACGAAGTCGTACGCATCCGTTTCCGGCGGCGATGACTTGCCCATCTGCCGGGTCTCAACGGCTGGGAAGCCGGCCGCCGACAGCACACGTTTCGTCAGCTCCGCGATCCGGTTTTCGCCGTGGATCAGGCCGCTCTCGCCCGGCTTAATGCCGGCTTTCAGTACGGCCAAGGAGGCGCATACCGGTTCGGTGTATGCGCCTTGTCTGAAAGACAGTGACGGCGGCAGTTGATGCACCACCTGAGCGGGTACCGCAACGTATTCGGCGAACGCTCCGTGCCGGCTGACCCCGAGGAACTGGTGGTGAGGACAGCATTCAGGCGTCCCACCTCTGCATCGGACGCAGGCTCCGCACGGGATCACCGGCATCGCGGCTACCCGATCTCCAGGAGCAAAGCTGTGGACGTCCGACCCGCACGAGGCGACGACGCCGGCGAACTCGTGCCCGAGGATCAAGGGGTCAGCGCACGGGAGCTTTCCCTGAGCGACGTAGATGTCGGTGCGGCATATTCCCGCCGCCTCCACGCGGATGAGGACCTCGCCCGGTCCCGGTTCAGGCACCGGCACACGGCACGCCCGCACTGAACGCCCCTGCTTGACAACCGCGCGCATCTCAGTCACGCCTCGCGCGTCCTTTCCCCCGTGGGATGCCTTAAGCGCATGAACCGCCTCGAGGCTTCTCGCGCTCGCATTCAGGACCAATCAATCCTAACGCTAGACAATGCTCGCCGCGCTGGAACCGCAGCACAGAGTTAGGCGCATGAGCCAAGACCCGATCGACTGCAAACGATCCCCTAAGCCAGTCGGTCGGGGCCCACCGAACTAACCGGCCGAGTGTGTGACCAGGTCTAATGATGTAATAGTTGGCATCGTTGCCCATTGTTCGTCGACTCCGCCAGCGGCTTATCGGCCAAGCAGGACAAGGATTTAGGCCTGAATTGTGAGAGCTAAATTAGGTGGAATCCTGCGGATGTTGTGGCTACGCCGTAAAGGTGCAGGGAATCGAGCTTTCGATTAGCGGAAAGGCCGCCGCTGATTTGGATGGCATCGGTGAGTTTATCGATCTCGATATCGGTGCGGTGGTAGCGGATCCGGTCGCGGGCGAGGGCGACCAGGTTGTCGGGCAAGCCGAGGAACTTTGTGTTGCGCGGTGACGTTGAGGTCTGCGTGCAGACGGCCACGTTGGCCAGCTTCTCGTAGCCTTCGACGATCCCGGCAGGGTCGAGGGTGGCGGCGTCACCGGTGAATGACACGTAGGTGCCGCCAGCGCGCTCCTCGATGAAATTACGAGCAAGACCACTCAGCAATTGAGTTGTTTGCCGTACATGCCGAGCGATTCGACCGTCAACATCTCTTCATGCGTACAGTCGATCAAGTGTTCTGTAATATCCCCAGCGACATAAGGTCGCCAACTTTCCAGCAAGGACGAATCCTGATCACCCTCATTGCGCGCTGCGGAAAATATGGTTAGATCACCGTCGAACACACCGGGTTCGTGAGCTCGAGACAACGCTGCATTACTATCAAGGCTCCGCATAACGAAATCCAGAAGCTGCTTGTATCGAGTAATTTCGACAGCTGCTTTCTCGCGAACCAGCTCTCCCACCCGCTCGTAGGTAAGCGGCTCAGCTTGTTCAGGAATCGTAATATCGAAGAACCGCAAGACCTCTTCCAATACGTTTTTCTCGATTGCAGCGGGGTCAGCTGCGGGATCGCAGCTGTCCGTACTGGGTTGGGTGTCGAGGAGGATCAGACGTGGGATCACGCATCCGCGTCGCTGAAGCTCGATGGCAAGTGCGTGGGCGACCACACCACCAAAGGACCAGCCGAGAAGATTGTAGGGCCCGGCCGGATAAACCTCTTGGATTCTGTCGGCATAGTTCTTCGCCATATCCCGAATTGACCGGGGTTCAGCTTCTCCCTTCTGCAGGGTTTGTTGAATTCCGATAATCGGGCAGTCCAAGTAATTACCAAGGGCCTGATACGGCCAACTCATTCCTCCGCCGGGATGAATGCAGAACAACGGAACCCCGGTGCCGTGCTGCAGAGTCTGAACCGGAAGTACTTCTTGGGTAGACGCACTGCCTGTGAGCAGCCGCTGACTCAGACTTGTCACGGTGGGTGCCTCGAAGATGGTGCGCACTGGTAGGTCGGCATCGAGGCTGGTGTTGATGGCGGCGATGAGGCGTATCGCCGACAGGGAGTCGCCTCCGAGGTCGAAGTATGAGTCGTCGATCCCGATGCGGTCGAGGTCGAGGATTTGGGCGTAGATGCCGGCCAGGGTTTCCTCGGTGGGGTTGGTTGGCGGGCGATAGGGGGCGCTGGTGTAGTCGGGGG
>NZ_LZJM01000318.1:0-1127 GCF_001667665.1 Mycobacterium sp. E342 | reverse complement strand
CTCACCCACCCGAAACACCGTCGCACGCAACGGAATCTCCACCGCCAGGTCAAACGAATGGCGCGCCACCGCCTCGACGGCCTCCGCTAGCCGGGCTTCCGGCCACCCGCCGGCATCGACGACGCGCCAGCCGAAATCGAACTGCCCGACCGGGACGACCACTTGTTGCGGGGTCCCGTCGGGCGCGACGAAGATCGTGCGAAGACTTTCATGGCGGGCCACGACGTCGGCGAGCGCGGTCCCGAGCACGTCGGCATCCAGCCGTCCACGCAACCGCAAGGCGACGGCCATGTTGTGCACCGGGGAGGACCCGTGCAGCTGGTCGAGGAACCACAACCGGGACTGGGCAAACGACAACGGCACCCGCGCCGGCCGCGCCCCGGCCGCCACCCGCGGAAGCCGCTCCTCGCCTTCATCCAGGCGGAGCACCAACCGGCGAATGGTCGGCGCCTCGAACAATGCCCGCACCGAGAGGTTGGCGTCCAGAGCGGCGTTCACCGCGGCGACCAGGCGCATGGCCGACAGCGAATCCCCGCCCAGCTCGAAGAACGAGTCATCGACCCCGACCCGGGCAACGCCCAGAACCTTGGCGTAGATGCCGCCCAGGACCTGTTCGGTGAGGGTCGCAGGGGCGCGATAGCCATGACCGGCGTATTCCGGTGCGGGGAGGGCGTGGGTGTCGAGTTTGCCGTTGAGGGTCAGGGGCAGAGCGGGCAGGGGGATGATGGCGGCCGGGATCATGTAGGCGGGGAGCCGCTCGCAAAGGGCGGCGCGCACAAGGTCGGGGTCCGCAGTGCCGGTCAGGTAGGCGACCAGGCGCTTGTCGCCGGGGCGGTCTTCGCGCACGATCACCGCCGCCTGCTCGACCCCGGCCAAATCCGTTAGCGCAGTGTGGATTTCACCCAGTTCGATGCGGTAGCCGCGGACCTTGACCTGCTCGTCGATGCGCCCGAGATACCGCAGTTGGCCATCGGGGCCCCACCAGACCAGATCGCCCGTCCGATACATCCGCGTCCCCGCCCCGCCGAACGGGCAGGCCACGAACCGCGACGCGGTCAATCCAGCTGACCCGGTTGTGCACGTAGAACGCCTGGCCGTCGCGCAGCAACTCGCGCCGCAGCGCCGCC
>NZ_LZJM01000317.1:0-26747 GCF_001667665.1 Mycobacterium sp. E342 | reverse complement strand
AGGCCGCCAACACCACGCCGTTGCAGGCCGCGGGGGCACCCGCGTCGATGGCCGCGCAGCTGCCGGCCGCGGCGGCCGCGGGCGGTTCGGCGCCGGGCGTACCGGCGGCCCCCCTGATGTCGGCGATCGCGCCGGCTTCGGCGATCGCGGGCAATCCGGCAGCGGCCGGACCGACGGTGGTCGCGGGCGCCGCGGGCCCGGCCGGGCTGGCCCCGGCCGCCACGCCCGCGACGCCGGTGAATATGGTGACCCCCACCTACGCCCCGGCCGCCTCGCAGCCGGTAGCGGCCGCTCCGGCGACGGCGAACCCGCTCGTCTCGACGCCCGCTCAGGTTGAGACACCGCAGGCCGCCGCGGCCCCGGCGATGCCGGTATCGACCGGCACGCCGGTGAAGATGGTGTCGGCCCATTCGCCCACCACGGGGACTTCGGCGGGGTCGTCGGCGCGTCCCGCCCCGACGCTGATACCCAGGGTGGACTGACAGCGGACCGGTTGCGCGTATGCGACTCGCGGTGAGACCGCGACAGCTAATCTGACACGGAAATTCCGGCCAGTGTAAGGAGACACTCGTGTTGGCGCGCTACCTGAAGGCACAGTTGGTGGTTTTACTGTGCGGCGGCCTGGTCGGGCCGATTTTCCTGATCGTCTACTTCACCCTCGGGCTCGGCAGCCTGTTGCAGTGGATGTTCTATGTCGGTCTGCTCGTCACCGTGGCGGACGTGCTGATCGCGCTCGCGCTGGCCAACTACGGCGCGAAGTCCTCGGCCAAGACCGCGGCGCTCGAACAGAGCGGGGTGCTGGCCCTCGCCCAGATCACCGGGGTCACCGAGACCGGAACGTGGATCAATAACCAGCAGGTGGTCAAGGTGCACCTGCACATCGCCGGTCCCGGGTTCCTGCCGTTCGACAGCGAAGACCGGGTGATCGCCAGCGTGACCCGGCTGGGCAACCTCAACGCACGCAAATTGGTGGTGCTGGTGAATCCCACCACCAACGAATACCGAATCGACTGGGAGCGAAGCGCTTTGGTCAACGGCCTGGTGCCCGCCCAGTTCACGGTGGCCGAGGACAACCAGACCTACGACCTGAGCGGCCAGGCCGGCCCGTTGATGGAGATCCTGCAGATCCTCAAGGCCAACAACGTCCCGCTGAACCGGATGGTGGACATCCGATCGAATCCGGTGCTGCGCCAGCAGATTCAGGCGGTGGTGCGCCGGGCGGCCGAGCAGCAGGCGCCGGGCCCTCAGCCGGCCGCCCACCCCGCCGCTGCCGGCGGCCCCGCACCGGTGGTCACGCCCCCGCAACCATCGATCGCTCAACGGCTGCAGGAACTCGAGACACTGCGCGCCAGTGGCGCGCTGACCGACCAGGAGTACAGCAGTCGGCGAGCCCAGATCATCTCCGAAATCTGATCGCCGGCCGAGTTAGAACAGGTTTCAGTTCCGCTGCTAGCCTGGCTGCGTGACTGGATCACTGCAGGGGCGGGTCGCGTTCATCACCGGCGCCGCCCGCGCCCAGGGCCGTTCGCACGCGGTGCGGCTGGCCCGCGAGGGTGCCGACATCATCGCGCTCGACATCTGTGCACCGGCGTCGAAGTGTCTCACCTACACGCCCGCCACCCCGGAGGACCTCGCCGAGACCGTCCGCCTGGTGGAAGCGGAGGGGCGCAAGGTGTTGGCGCGCGAAGTGGACATCCGGGACGACGCCGCCCTGCGCCAGCTCGTGGCCGACGGCATCGAACAATTCGGCCGGCTCGACATCGTGGTGGCCAACGCCGGAGTCCTGAGCTGGGGCCGGGTTTGGGAGCTCACCGACGAGCAGTGGGACACGGTGATCGGGGTCAACCTGACCGGCACCTGGCGCACCCTGCGCGCCACCGTGCCCGCGATGATCGACGCCGGCAACGGGGGCTCGATCGTGGTGGTCAGCTCGTCGGCGGGGCTTAAAGCCACTCCCGGCAACGGGCATTACTCGGCCAGCAAGCACGGCCTCACCGCGCTGACCAACACGCTGGCCATCGAGCTCGGCGAATACAACATCCGCGTCAACTCCATCCATCCGTACTCGGTCGACACCCCGATGATCGAGCCGGAGGCGATGATGGAGATATTTGCCCGCCATCCCAGCTTCGTGCACAGCTTTCCCCCGATGCCCTTGCAGCCCAACGGCTTCATGACCCCCGACGAGGTGGCCGATGTCGTGGCGTGGCTAGCTGGCGATGGATCGGGCACGCTCACCGGCACGCAGGTGCCCGTGGACAAGGGCGCCTTGAAGTACTGATCGGCCAGCGTGGTATGAACTCCACGTGACCGCTAGCAAAGGAATCGTGATCGTCGGTGGCGGTCTGGCCGCCGCCCGGACCGCCGAGCAGCTCCGCCGGTCGGGTTACGCGGGCCGCGTCACGATCGTCAGCGACGAGGTGCATCTGCCCTACGACCGCCCGCCGCTGTCAAAAGAGGTGTTGCGCAAAGAGGTCGACGACGTGGCCCTCAAACCCCGGGAGTGGTACGACGAGCACGACATCACCCTCCGGCTGGGCGCCGCGGCCATCGGCCTGGACACCGCGGCGCAGACGGCGACGCTGGCCGACGGGTCCGTGATCGGCTACGACGAACTCGTCATCGCGACCGGCCTGGTGCCGCGGCGCATCCCGACGCTGCCGGATCTGGAGGGCATCCGGGTGCTGCGCACGTTCGACGAGAGCCTGGCGCTGCGCGAGCACGCGTCCGCCGCGCAGCGCGCCGTGATCGTCGGCGCCGGCTTCATCGGCTGCGAGGTGGCGGCCAGCCTGCGCACCCTCGGGGTGGACGTGGTGCTGGTCGAGCCCCAGCCGACGCCGCTGGCGTCGGTGCTCGGCGAGCGGATCGGTGAGCTGGTCGCGCGGCTGCACCGCGAGGAAGGGGTCGACGTGCGCCTCGGCGTCGGGGTGGCCGACGTGCGCGGCGACGGGCGGGTGGACACCGTGGTGCTGTCCGACGGCACCGAGGTGGCGGCCGACCTGGTGGTGATCGGCATCGGGTCGCACCCGGCGACCGGCTGGCTCGAGGGCAGCGGCGTCGAGGTGAACAACGGCGTGCTCTGCGACCAGGCCGGACGGACCAGCGCGCCCAACGTGTGGGCGCTCGGTGACGTCGCCTCCTGGCGCGACGCGACGGGACATCAAGCGCGCGTGGAACATTGGAGCAACGTCGCCGACCAGACCCGCGTCGTGGTGCCCGCCATGCTGGGCAAGGACGTGTCGTCGGCCGCGGTCGTCGTCCCGTACTTCTGGAGCGACCAGTACGACGTGAAGATCCAGTGCCTGGGAGAACCGGAGGCCACCGACACCGTCCACCTCGTCGAGGACGACGGCCGCAAGTTCCTGGCGTACTACGAGCGCGACGGGGTGCTGGTCGGCGTCGTCGGCGGCGGGATGCCCGGCAAGGTCATGAAGGTCCGCGGCAAGATCGCCGCCGGCGCACCCATCTCCGACGTGCTGGGCTGACCACGGCGCAAGCGCATTGGGCCACATCGGCTTTCGTTGATCTATCGCCAGTGCACCGGCGGGCCGTGCGGGTGGCATTCGCCGAGAATCTGCAGTTCGCCCCCGGGCCAACGGCGCGCCCGCACCAGGAATCGGATCGGTGAGTCGGGGCCGCCGCGCGCCGGCTCCAGCGTGAGGTGCACGAACGGCGACCGCGCGTCCGCCTGTCCGCCCACCGCGCGGACCCGGGCGCGCACCGTCTCGCGCTCCTCCTCGGACAGGTACTGCCAGGTGATCGAGTGCCACAGCACCGTCAGCGCGCCCTCGGCCGGCGTCAAACCGGCGACCGCGTCGGCCGCGGTCTGGCGCGCCAGCCGCGCGGGCACCCGCCGGGCGACTTCGATGGCGCCGCGCAGCCGTTCGAGCCGGGCCGTCTGGTCGGGCCAGACGTAGCTCAACACCGTGAGCTCCCCGTCGGCACCGGTGACGTCGACGGGTGCGATGTCGTAGCCGTGCCGCTCGACGATGCGCACCCCGCCGCCGGGCGGCAGCGCGCCGCGCCACGCGTCGGAGATGGTCACCGGCGAATCGCCGGGCCCCCACTCTCCTCCGTCGAATCGGTACCGGTAGCGGTCCGCGCGCAGGTTGAGTCCCGCGCTCGTCCCGATCTCGAAAAGCCTTATCGGCAGGTCTGATTCACCGTTGATGCGCAACAGGGCGCCGATGAGTGCGGCGGACCGCCCAACCTCGTTGGTCTGGGGCGGTTGCCGCAACGCCGCCCGCAATGTTTCGGTATGGCCGGCCGCGACGTCCACGATCTCGGGCCACGCTCGTTCGGCGTCCCAGCTGCCGCCCGTGCTGGGATACCACCGGCGCAGCTGCGCCGCCCGGCCGTCGAGCACCAACCGGTGCAGGCCGCCGAGCAGCCGGAGCGGCACCGCAAGGCGGGAGGGGGCGTCCTCGTGCCCGGACAAGACGGCCGCGAAGACCCCGCCGGCGGCGACGTCGCGGGCGACCAGCTCGAAAAGCTCGCCGTACATCGGCGAGCCGGAGCCCGCGCAGAACCGCCCCTGCGCGCGCAGGGTGTGCAGCAGGTGGTCGCCGGTCACCGATCCAGCCCGTGCAACCCGGTGCCCACCACGTCGAACGCCTGGCCCAGCGCGGTCGGCAGCGGCACGGACTCGTCGCCGAGCCAGTGCTCGTAGGCCGACAGCGCCACCCCCAGCATGGTCCAGGCGACGGTCCGGGGCAGCAGGTCGGTCGTCTTGCAGTCCGACCGGCGGGCCACGAACCCGGCGATCACCTCACGCCAGCCGGCGTACATGGTCATCGAGTAGGCCTGCAGTTCGGCGGTCTGCAGGATGACCCGCATCCGCTGCCGGTGCCGCGCGGTCTCGGACTCGTCAAAGGTGTTGAACGCCAACAGTGCGTCGCGCAACGCCTGACCCAGCGGCACCCGCGGATCGACGTCGTCGAGCAGGTCGCGCAGGTGCGCGAGGTGGGTGTCGAAGTCGCCCCACGGGATGGCGTTCTTGGAGGCGTAGTAGCGGAACAGCGTCCGCCTCGAAATGCCGGCGGCGTGCGCGACGTCGTCGACGCTGACGTCGGCGAAACCGCGAGCGCCGAACAGCTCGATGGCGACGTCGGTGATGTGGTGGGGCGTGGTCGAGCGGCGACGGCCCACCCGCGGCTGCGGTCCCATGAGACCCCGCCCTTCCATTTCGGCACTCGATGCCATATTCTGACGAAGCTTGTGACCCAAGTCCCATCGTTGTCAAGACCCGGCGAAAGGCAAAGACCCATGGACCACGAGACCGAGACCGAGACCCAGCTCGTCACCGAGACCCTGGTCGAAGAGGTGTCCATCGACGGAATGTGCGGGGTCTACTGACCCGCGTGTTCGACCCCGACCGCGGCTGGCGGCTGCACCCGCAGGTGGCGGTTCGACCCGAACCGTTCGGTGCGCTGCTCTATCACTTCGGCACCCGCAAGCTGTCGTTTCTGAAGAACCGCACCATCCTGACGGTGGTGCGGTCCCTGGCCGACCATCCCGACGTGCACTCGGCCTGCCGCGCGGCGGGTGTGGACGACTCGGGTGAGGCGCCGTACCTGCAGGCGCTGGGCGTGTTGGCCGATTCGTCGATGTTGGTTCCTCAGGAGGCCCCATGACCGCCGGACTGGCCAGAGTGCCGCGGCTCATCGAGCAGTTCGAAAGCGGGCTGGATGCGCCCATCTGCCTGACGTGGGAGCTGACCTACGCCTGCAATCTGGCGTGCGTGCACTGCCTTTCGTCGTCGGGTAAGCGGGATCCGCGGGAGTTGTCCACCCGGCAGTGCATGGACATCATCGACGAGCTGGAACGCATGCAGGTGTTCTACGTCAACATCGGCGGCGGGGAGCCCACCGTGCGGCCGGACTTCTGGGAGCTGGTCGACTACGCCACCGCGCACCACGTCGGGGTGAAGTTCTCCACCAACGGGGTCCGCATCACCGAAGAGGTCGCCACCCGGCTGGCCGCCAGCGACTACGTCGACGTCCAGATCTCGCTCGACGGCGCCACCGCGGAGGTCAACGACGCGGTCCGGGGGCCGGGCTCCTTCGACATGGCGGTGCGGGCGCTGGAGAACCTTGCCGCTGCCGGCTTCAGGGACGCGAAGATCTCCGTGGTGGTCACCCGGCACAACGTCGACCAACTCGACGAATTCGCCGCGCTGGCAAGCCGTTACGGCGCCACCCTGCGGATCACCCGGCTGCGTCCTTCGGGGCGGGGCGCGGACGTCTGGGAGGACCTGCACCCCACCGCCGCCCAGCAGGTTCAGCTCTACGACTGGCTGGTGGCCAACGGGGAGCGGGTGCTCACCGGTGATTCCTTCTTCCACCTGTCGCCGCTGGGCTCCGCCGGCGCGCTGGCCGGCCTGAACATGTGCGGTGCCGGCCGGGTGGTGTGCCTGATCGACCCGGTGGGTGATGTCTACGCCTGCCCGTTCGCCATCCACGACCGCTTCCTGGCCGGAAACGTGTTGAGCGACGGTGGTTTCGACAACGTCTGGAAGAACGCGCCGCTGTTCCGCGAGTTGCGCGAACCGCAGTCCGCGGGCGCCTGCGGCAGCTGCGGGCACTACGACGCCTGCCGCGGCGGGTGCATGGCGGCCAAGTTCTTCACCGGCCTGCCGATGGACGGGCCAGATCCCGAATGCGTCCAGGGGCACAGCGCGTCGGCGCTGGCCCGGCAGCGGGAGACGCCGCGTCCTCGCGCCGACCATTCCCACGGGCGCCGGGTCCGGCAGCCGGTGCCGTTGACGCTGTCGGTGCGACCGCCGGACGCGCCGCCCGCCCGCCTGTGCAACGAAAGCCCGGTCTAGCCATGGCCGACAAGTGGTTTGAGACCGTCGCCATCGCGCAGCAACGCGCAAAACGGCGGCTCCCGAAATCGGTGTATTCCGCGCTGGTTGCGGGCAGTGAAAAGGGAATCACCGTCGCAGGCAACGTCGAGGCCTTCAGCGAACTCGGATTCGCCCCCCACGTCGTCGGCGCGCCGGAAAAGCGCGATCTGTCGACCACCGTTATGGGACAAGATATTTCGCTGCCGGTGCTGATCTCGCCCACCGGGGTGCAGGCCGTCGACCCCGACGGCGAGGTGGCGGTCGCGCGGGCCGCGGCGGCGCGCGGAACGGCGATGGGACTGTCCTCGTTCGCGAGCAAACCGATCGAGGAAGTCATCGCCGCCAACCCCAAGGTCTTCTTCCAGGTGTACTGGCTGGGCGGGCGCGACGCTATCGCCGAGCGGGTGGAGCGGGCCCGGCAAGCCGGTGCGGTCGGCTTGATCGTCACCACCGACTGGTCGTTCTCCCACGGCCGCGACTGGGGCAGCCCGAAGATCCCCGAGGAGATGAACCTGCGGACCATCCTGCGCCAGTCGCCGGAGGCCGTCTTCAAGCCCCGCTGGCTGTGGAAGTACGGCAAGACGCTGCGCCCGCCGGACCTGCGGGTGCCCAACCAGGCGCGCCGCGGCGAACCCGGCCCGCCCTTCTTCGCGGCCTACGGGGAGTGGATGGGCACGCCGCCCCCGACCTGGGAGGACATCGCCTGGCTCCGCGAGCTGTGGGGCGGGCCGTTCATGCTCAAGGGCGTGATGCGCGTCGATGACGCGAAAAGGGCCGTCGACGCCGGAGTTTCGGCGATCTCGGTGTCGAACCACGGCGGCAACAACCTGGACGGAACGCCGGCGTCGATCCGCGCCCTGCCCGCGGTGGCCGCCGCGGTGGGCGACCAGGTCGAGGTGCTGCTCGACGGCGGCATCCGCCGCGGCAGTGACGTCGTGAAGGCGGTGGCGCTCGGGGCCCGCGCGGTGATGATCGGCCGCGCGTACCTGTGGGGCCTGGCGGCCGCCGGGCAGGCGGGCGTGGAGAACGTGCTCGACATCCTGCGCGGCGGCATCGACTCGGCGCTGATGGGTCTGGGGCGTGGCAGCGTTCACGACCTCGGCCCGGACGACATCCTGGTGCCGCCCGGCTTCACCCGGACGCTCGGCGTCCCGGCCGCAGGCGGCGCGTAGGCGCCAATCACCGATATCCCGGGCAGATTTCTCGGGAATGATCGGCCCGCCCACACCGTGGTACAAGCGTGGTGTCCGTGACGGACGAGGATTGATTTCGAACGCCGCATGAACCGGCCAGAAAAAAATCATTTTCAACGGACAACAATCGGTGCACGCCAGGTGAATTCGTCCTACCATCACCGAGTGCCCGTACTCGGCGAATTGGCAATGGCGACGTCAAGCCAGCTGTCGGGCACCTCGCCGTCGGTACTGGTCCCGCTGGGGTCGACCGAACAGCACGGTCCGCACTTGCCGTTGGATACCGACACCCGGATCGCAACCGCGGTCGCCCGGGGGGCCAGGACGCGCCTCGGGCGCGGCTGGCTGATGGCGCCGGCCATCGCCTACGGCGCCAGCGGCGAACACCAGAGCTTCGCCGGAACCATCTCGATCGGGACCGAAGCCCTGACGATGCTGCTGGTGGAGTACGGCCGGTCGGCCGCCGGCTGGGCCGGGCGCCTGGTTTTCGTCAACGGCCATGGTGGCAACACCGCCGCGCTGAGCGCCGCGGTGGCCCGGCTGCGCGCCGAGGGTCGCGATGCCGGCTGGTGCCCATGCCTGGCCGACGGGGCCGACGCCCACGCCGGTCACACCGAAACCTCGCTGTTGCTGCACATCTCGCCGGGCGATGTGCTGACCGATCGGTGGCTCACCGGCAACCGGGCTCCGCTCGCCGAACTGCTGCCGTCGATGCGCCGCGGGGGAGTGGCCGCGGTCAGCCCCGTGGGCGTGCTCGGAGACCCGACCACCGCGACCGCCGCCGAGGGGGAGCGCATCCTCGCCGAGATGGTCGACGGGTGTGTCCGCCGGGTGGACCGGTGGTCACCCGGGGGCGACGGGATGCTCACGTGAGCGCGCCCGCGCCCCGGCTGCCCGACGGCTTCGCCGTCCAGGTCGACCGCCGCGTGCGGGTACTCGGCGACGGCTCGGCGCTGCTCGGTGGTTCGCCGACCCGGCTGCTCAAGCTCGCTCCGGCCGCCCAGGACATGCTGTGCGACGGCCGGCTGAAGGTCCGCGACGAGGTCAGCGCGCAGCTGGCCCGCACGCTGCTCGACGCCACGGTCGCGCATCCGCGGCCGGCGGGTGGCCCGTCGCACCACGACGTGACCGTGGTAATCCCGGTGCGGGATAACCTGTCCGGGGTGCGCCGCCTGGTGAGCTCGCTGCGCGGCCTGCGGGTCATCGTCGTGGACGACGGCTCGTTCCCGCCCATCGAGCCGGACGACTTCGTCGGCGCCCACTGTGACGTGGAAGTGCTGCGACACTCGCGCAGCCGGGGTCCGGCCGCCGCCCGCAACACCGGGCTCGCTGCCTGCACCACCGACTATGTCGCCTTCCTGGATTCCGATGTCGCCCCCCGGCGCGGGTGGCTGGAGGCGCTGCTCGGGCATTTCTGTGATCCGACCGTCGCGCTGGCCGCGCCGCGCATCGTCGGTTTGTCGCACAGTGAGAATGTGGTGGCGCGTTATGAGGCGTTGCACTCCTCGCTCGACCTCGGCGAGCGCGAAGCCCCGGTACTGCCCCACAGCACGGTGTCCTACGTGCCCAGCGCGGCGATCATCTGTCGGTGTTCCGCCCTGCGCGCGGTCGGCGGGTTCGACGAGACCCTGCAGTCCGGCGAGGACGTCGACCTGTGTTGGCGGCTCATCGAAGCGGGCGCCCGGCTGCGCTACGAGCCCATCGCGCTGGTCGCCCACGACCATCGCACCGAACTGAGGGATTGGCTGGCGCGCAAGGCCTTCTACGGCGGTTCGGCGGCCCCGCTCTCGGTGCGCCACCCGGACAAGACGGCGCCGGTGGTGATCTCCGGATGGGCGCTGATGACCTGGATCCTGATGGCGTTCGGGACCAGCCTGTCGCAGCTGGCCTCCGTCGTCTTCGCCGTCCTGACGGGTCGCCGGATCGCCAGGGCGATGCGCGGTGCCGACACCTCGATCACCGACGTCGTGGTGATCGCGGCCCGCGGCCTGTGGTCGGCGGCGCTGCAGCTGGCGTCGGCCCTGTGCCGCCACTACTGGCCGCTGGCACTGCTCGCCGCGACGGTGTCGCGACATTTCCGGCGTGTCGTACTGGTCGCGGCGATCATGGACGGCGTGGTGGACTGGCTGCACCGCCGCGACGCCATCGGGGACGACGCCGAACCGATCGGCCTGCTGACCTATCTATTGCTCAAGCGCGTCGACGACCTGGCGTACGGTCTCGGGTTGTGGTGGGGTGTGCTGCGGGAGCGCAACCTGCGCGCGCTGAAGCCGCAGATTCGGAGCTAGCCGCCACCTTGACCCGCCCTTGATGAAGGCCGCCCCGCACAGCGACGTGCTTATCGTCGGCGCCGGCAGTGCTGGATCGGTTGTTGCCGAGCGCCTTTCGGCCGATCCCAGCCGCGTGGTGACCGTCCTCGAGGCGGGCCCGGCCCTCGACGATCCGGCGCTGCTCGCCCAAACCGCCAACGGCTTCCAGCTGCCGATAGGGGCCGGCAGCCCACTGGTCCGGCGCTATCAGACCAGCCTGACCGATCGGCCGGTGCGCCGGCATCCGCTCGTGCGCGGGGCGACGGTCGGCGGTTCCGGCGCGGTCAACGGTGGCTACTTCTGCCGCGGGTTACCGCGCGACTTCGACCGCCTCGCACTGCCGGGCTGGGCCTGGTCCGACGTCCTCGACAGCTTCCGCGCCATCGAGACCGACCTCGATTTCGCGGGCCCCGCCCACGGCGCCAGCGGCCCCATCAAGGTGCGTCGCACCCGGGAGATGACCGGGACCACGGAGCGTTTCATCGCCGCCGCACAGCGCGCCGGATTCGGCTGGATCGACGATCTGAACGACGTTGGCCCCGAACCTGTTCCGGGCATGGGCGCCGTCCCGCTCAACATCGTCGACGGCGTGCGTACCGGATCCGGTGCCGGATTCCTGCTGCCGGCCCTGGGCCGGCCCAATCTGACGTTGCACGCGCGGACCCGCGCGGCGCGGTTGCGGTTCGCCGGCACCGCCGCGATCGGTGTCGACGCGATCGGCCCGCACGGCAGCATTAGCCTGACCGCCGATCGGATCGTGTTGTGCGCCGGTGCCATTCAAACCGCGCAGCTGCTCATGCTTTCCGGCATCGGGCCGGAGGATGGTTTGGGGGCCGTCGGCGTACCCACGGTCGCGCCGCTGCCGGTCGGCGCCGCGTTCAGCGATCACCCCGAATGGGTGTTGCCCACCGAGTGGACGGTGGCCCCCGGCCGGCCAGTGCTCGAGGTCGTGCTCAGCACCGCGGATGATCTCGAGATCAGGCCCTACACCGGAGGATTCGTCGCGATGACGGGCGACGGCACCGCCGGGCATGCCGACTGGCCGCACATCGGCGTGGCGCTCATGCAGCCGCGGGCGCGCGGGCGCATCACGCTGGTATCCGCGGACCCCGACGTCCCGCCCCTGATCGAACACCGTTACGACAGCCGGCCCGGCGACGTCGCGGCGCTACGCCAGGGGGCCGAGCTTGCCCGCGAACTGGCAGGTGCCGCAACCCCTGTCGGCGCTCCCGTATGGTCCACGTCGCAACATCTGTGCGGCACCGCGCCGATGGGTGCCGACACCGACCCGCGGGCCGTCGTGGATCATCGCTGCCGGGTGCGCGGCATCGACAACCTGTGGGTGATCGACGGCTCGATCCTGCCCGCCATCACCAGCCGTGGGCCGCACGCGACCATCGTGATGCTCGGGCACCGGGCCGCCGAGTTCGCGCGGTGACGGCGCTCCTATCAACACCACATCGCACCTCGCCTTGCAGAGATGACCTGTATCTGTCGATATATATCCCTGATACCAGAAGCGGCGGGCGTTTTCAAGCATCTCCGGCGGCGGCATCCGCGCTGAGCCGCTGTGGGACAACGGTATTGGCTGTCGCGCTCAGTGACGGCGGCGGGACACTATCCGGCGTACCGGCCGCAGCTGCCGCCCGTCGCGGCCCGGCGCCCAAAGCCCGATCAGCACCGCGGCGACAGCGACGATCACGGCCATCGCGATGGTGGACGCATGCAGGGC
This sequence comes from Mycobacterium sp. E342, assembly GCF_001667665.1. Lineage (NCBI taxonomy): Bacteria > Bacillati > Actinomycetota > Actinomycetes > Mycobacteriales > Mycobacteriaceae > Mycobacterium > Mycobacterium sp. E342. The sequence continues at coordinate 14,666 of NZ_LZJM01000317.1, read as the reverse complement.
CGCCAGGAACGCGGTCTTGCTGAGGTCCGCCAGCTGGCGGCCCTGGGGCCCCAGCCTGCCCGCGACCTCGACGGCTTTGGCCAGCGAATCGGTGGCCGGCCCGCGGACCGGTCCCGGGAAGTGAATCAGCTTCGGGGCCAACTCGTGTGAATACCGGCCGGCCAGAATGGAACCGGCCACCGCGATTCCCAGCGCGCCGCCCATCTCGCGGGACGTGTCGTTCACCGCGGAGGCGACCCCCTGCTTCTCGTCGGGAACCGCGCCCATGATCGCCGACGTCGTCGGCGCCGTGCAGATTCCGATGCCCGTGGCCAACACCAGAGTGGGCCAGGCGAATTGGAGGTAGGACGAGTGCAGATCCAGCCGGTACATGCAGGCGAACCCGACCGCCATCAGCAGCGTGCCCACGAACAACACCAGCCGCAGACCCAGCTTGGGCACGTACCAGAACGACAGCGCCGAGAAGATGCCCAGCGGCACCATGAACGGGCCGAAGGAGATCGCCGTCGCCAGGGCCGAGTAGCCCATGATCTGTTGCACGTATTGCATGCCGATATAGAAGAAGCCGAACGTCGCGCCGAACAGGATGACGATCGCGGCGACACCGGTGGCGAAATTCGCGTCCGCGAACAACCGCACGTCCAGCAGCGGTTGCCCGTCGCGCCGGGTGAGCCGGAGCTCGGCGACACCGAAGGCGGCGGCGAGCACCGCGCCTGCGGCGAGTCCGCCCCAGACCAGCGGGTCGCTCCACCCGCGGGCCGGGGCTTCGAGGATCGCGGCCACGGCGATCGCCACGGCGGCGCCGATCAGGACCGCGCCCATCGAATCGATGCGCGGGGCGCCGCTGTCGCGGGACGAGGCGACGGTGCAAGCCAGCGCGAAGATCACCAGCCCGGCGGCGCCCAGGGACCAGAAGATCGCGTGCCAGTCCCAGAAGCGGAGCAGCAGGCCTGAACCGAGCATGCCCAGCACCCCGCCGGATCCGGCCGTGCCGGCCCAGATCCCGACCGCCTTGGTGCGTTCGTCCCTCGGATGGGCCACGGTAAGCAGCGACAGCGTCGCCGGCATCACGAAGGCGGCGCCGATCCCCGCGACGGCGCGGCCGGCGATGATCTGCGCCGGGCTGTGCAGCATCGCCGGCGCCACCGACCCGACGGAGAAGACCACCAGGCCGATCACCAGGGCGCCGCGCCTGCCGTAGCGGTCGCCGATCGCGCCCGCGGGCAGTAGCAGGCACGCCAGGGCCACGGTGTACCCGTCGACGATCCAGTTCAGCTGCGACTGGGTGGCCGAGGTGGCCACCGCGAGGTCTCCCAGCGCGGTGTTCAGCGCCGTCATCGACGCGACCACCAGCGCGACACCCATGCAGGCGACGGCCAGCGTCCAGTTCCGCGCTCGGGGGCTTCCGCCGATGCTGACCGCATCAGTACGCTGGTCGGGCCGGACCAGGGTTTCGACCATGTGATGCGCCTCCTCACGGTGGCGTTGGAAAGTTTCGAGACCGATAGTCTTGTAGGTAGACCGATAGTCTTGTTCCCAAACGTGGGAGGTGGGTCCCAATCACCGGCGGTAGTACCGATCCACGTCCGGCGCGCTCGCGGGCCCGCCTGCTCGAGGCCGCCGCGGCGCTGCTGCGTTCCGGGGGACCCAGCGCGGTGACCGTCGACGCGGTCACCCGCACCGCCAACGTGGCGAGGGCCACGCTGTACCGCCACTTCCCCAGCGGAAACGACTTGCTCGCAGCGGCGTTCAACAGCCTCATCCCGCCGTCGCCCACACCGCCGGCCGAGGGGTCGGTGCGGGATCGCCTGGTGGCGGTGGTGCTGGCCCAGGCCGAGTCGGTGGCCCAGGCGCCCGCCCTGATGGCGGCCATGTCGTGGCTGTCCATGGGCCGGGACCTTGAGGAGTTGCCGGAACCCCGCGGCAGCCACTCGGCGGACAGCCCGGCGATCACCACGCTGCGCGAGCGCATCGCCCAGCAGTACGCGGCCCCGTTCGACGCGATCTTCGACAGCCCGGAGGCAGCCGAGCTGGGTGAGGTTGACCGGTCCCGCGCCATCGCGCTGCTCATCGGGCCGCTGGTGCTGGGGCGCCTGTCCACGCTGCCCGACTTCGACTACCGCGAGTGCGCGCTCGCGGCCGTCGACGGTTTCCTCTATGTTCAGCGAGCGCACAATCGGGCCGACGCGGCGAGTGTCGAATCGGCGGGTGCCTGAGGGCCCAAAAGGGCAGGTCGGCGGCACTCGGGCCAGATTTGGCCAAACACACGATCTAGGGCATACTGTTCAGGTTGCCTTGGACCGGGTTTGCGCCTGGTCCGGCATACGACCAGCGCCCAAACGGGCGCGTCCGGTCTCATCCTTGGAGCGCGACAGATTCGTCGGGGTCCAGGCTGCGTGAGGGTGACACACCCGACCGCGGGGGCCGGTGGACCACGACAGGTAAACAGCGGCGCAGTATCCGGCGCGACGCTCGATCGGCCCGGCTCCGGGCCCGGTCAGCGCGCTGGGAGCACCAGGTCCGGACACGGATTTTTGTAAGTGGAATGAGGGTAGGAGAAGCGTGGCGGGACAAAAGATCCGCATCAGGCTCAAGGCCTACGACCATGAGGCCATCGACGCATCGGCGCGCAAGATCGTCGAGACCGTCGTCCGCACGGGTGCCAGCGTCGTAGGTCCGGTGCCGCTGCCGACTGAGAAGAACGTGTATTGCGTCATCCGCTCTCCGCATAAGTACAAGGACTCGCGGGAGCACTTCGAGATGCGTACTCACAAGCGGTTGATCGACATCCTCGACCCGACGCCGAAGACCGTCGACGCGCTGATGCGCATCGACCTTCCGGCCAGTGTCGACGTCAACATCCAGTAGGGGCTTGGTGAACTCATGGCAAGAAAAGGCATTCTGGGTACCAAGCTGGGCATGACGCAGGTGTTCGACGAGAACAACCGGGTCGTCCCGGTGACGGTCGTCAAGGCGGGGCCCAACGTGGTCACCCGCATCCGCACACCCGAGCGTGACGGCTACAGCGCCGTTCAGCTGGCCTACGGCGAGATCAGCCCCCGCAAAGTCAACAAGCCGGTGACCGGTCAGTACAGCGCCGCGGGCGTGAACCCGCGCCGCCACCTGGCCGAGTTGCGGCTGGACGACGAGGCCGCCGCCAGCGAATACCAGGTCGGCCAGGAGCTGACGGCGGAGATCTTCGCCGACGGCGCCTATGTCGACGTGACCGGAACCTCCAAGGGCAAGGGCTTCGCCGGCACCATGAAGCGGCACGGTTTCCGCGGCCAGGGCGCCAGTCACGGCGCGCAGGCGGTGCACCGCCGGCCGGGTTCGATCGGTGGCTGCGCCACCCCCGCCCGGGTCTTCAAGGGCACCCGGATGGCGGGCCGCATGGGTAATGACCGGGTGACGGTCCAGAACCTGGTGGTGCACAAGGTCGATACCGAGAACGGCGTGCTGCTGATCAAGGGTGCGGTCCCCGGCCGCACCGGTGGGCTCGTGGTGGTCCGCAGCGCGATCAAACGAGGTGAGAAGTAATGGCGCTCAAGATTGACGTGAAGACGCCGGACGGCAAGGTCGAGGGCTCCGTGGAGCTGCCGGCCGAATTGTTCGACGCCCCGGCCAATATCGCGCTGATGCACCAGGTGGTCACCGCGCAGCGGGCGGCGGCGCGTCAGGGCACGCACTCGACGAAGACTCGCGGCGAGGTCAGCGGTGGCGGCCGGAAGCCGTACCGGCAGAAGGGAACCGGTCGTGCCCGTCAGGGTTCGACGCGGGCCCCGCAGTTCACCGGCGGCGGCGTCGTGCACGGCCCCAAGCCGCGCGACTACGCCCAGCGCACCCCGAAGAAGATGATCGTCGCGGCATTGCGCGGCGCGTTGTCGGACCGGGCGCGCAACGGCCGCATCCACGCGGTCACCGAGCTGGTGTCGGGTCAGACACCGTCGACCAAGAACGCCAGGGCGTTTCTGGGCACGTTGACCGACCGCAAGAACGTGCTGATCGTGATCGGCCGCAGCGACGAGGCCGGCGCCAAGAGCGTGCGCAACCTGCCGGGTGTGCACATCCTGACGCCCGACCAGCTCAACACCTACGACGTGTTGCGCTCCGACGACGTGGTGTTCAGCGTCGAGGCGCTCAACGCCTACATCGGGGGCAACGCTGCTAGCACCGAGGAGGTTTCGGCGTAGATGGCTACCATCACCGACCCCCGCGACATCATCCTGGCCCCGGTCATCTCGGAGAAGTCCTACGGGCTGCTGGATGAGAACGTGTACACCTTTGTGGTGCACCCCGATTCGAACAAGACGCAGATCAAGATCGCCATCGAGAAGATCTTCGCCGTCAAGGTCGCTTCGGTGAACACCGCGAACCGGCAGGGCAAGCGCAAGCGCACCAGGACCGGATACGGCAAGCGCAAGAGCACCAAACGGGCCATCGTCACGCTGGCGCCGGGTAGCAAGCCGATCGACCTGTTCGGGGCCCCGGCCTAGCCGCGCGCGAGAGAAAGACCTGATTAGACATGGCAATTCGTAAGTACAAGCCGACGAGCCCCGGCCGCCGCGGCTCCAGCGTGTCCGACTTCGCCGAGGTCACCCGGTCGGAGCCGGAGAAGTCGTTGGTGCGCCCGCTGCACGGCCATGGCGGCCGTAACGCACACGGCCGCATCACCACCCGCCACAAGGGTGGCGGGCACAAGCGCGCCTACCGGGTGATCGACTTCCGCCGCAACGACAAGGACGGGGTCAACGCCAAGGTCGCGCACATCGAGTACGACCCGAACCGGACCGCCAACATCGCGCTGCTGCACTACCTCGACGGCGAGAAGCGATACATCATCGCGCCGCAGGGCCTTTCGCAGGGCGACGTGGTGGAGTCGGGCGCGAACGCCGACATCAAGCCGGGCAACAACCTGCCGCTGCGCAACATCCCGGCCGGTACCGTGATCCACGCCGTGGAGCTGCGGCCGGGCGGTGGCGCCAAGCTGGCGCGGTCCGCCGGCTCGAGCATCCAGCTGCTCGGCAAGGAGGGCTCCTACGCATCGCTGCGCATGCCCAGCGGTGAGATCCGCCGCGTCGACGTGCGCTGCCGCGCCACGGTCGGCGAGGTGGGCAATGCCGAGCAGGCAAACATCAACTGGGGCAAGGCCGGCCGGATGCGGTGGAAGGGCAAGCGCCCTTCGGTCCGTGGTGTGGTCATGAACCCGGTGGACCACCCGCACGGTGGTGGTGAGGGTAAGACCTCCGGTGGTCGGCACCCGGTGAGCCCGTGGGGCAAGCCGGAGGGCCGCACCCGCCACCCGAACAAGGCCAGCAACAAACTCATCGTCCGGCGCCGGCGCACCGGCAAGAAGCACGGTCGCTAGGAACTCGAGGAGTAGCACATGCCACGCAGCCTGAAGAAGGGCCCGTTCGTCGACGACCACCTGCTCAAGAAGGTGGACGTCCAGAACGAGAAGAACACCAAGCAGGTCATCAAGACCTGGTCGCGGCGTTCGACGATCATCCCGGACTTCATCGGCCACACCTTCGCCGTCCACGACGGACGCAAGCATGTCCCGGTGTTCGTCACCGAGGCGATGGTCGGTCACAAGCTTGGTGAATTCGCGCCGACGCGCACCTTCAAGGGACACATCAAGGACGACCGGAAGGCCAAACGGCGATGACCACAACCGAATTCCCGTCCGCGGTCGCCAAGGCGCGGTTCGTGCGGGTTTCGCCGACCAAGGCGCGCCGGGTGATCGACCTGGTGCGCGGCCGGTCGGTGGCCGACGCGCTGGACATCCTGCGCTGGGCGCCTCAGGCCGCCAGTGAGCCGGTGGCCAAGGTGATCGCCAGCGCAGCGGCGAACGCGCAGAACAACGACGGGCTGGACCCCTCCACCCTGGTGGTTGCCACGGTCTACGCCGACGAGGGCCCGACCGCCAAGCGCATCCGTCCTCGCGCGCAGGGTCGCGCGTTCCGGATCCGCAAGCGCACCAGCCACATCACGGTCGTGGTGGAGAGCCGGCCGGCCAAGGACCAGCGTTCGGCGAAGTCGACGAGGGCCCGCCGCGCCGAGGCCAGCAAGGCCGCCGCGAAGGCGCCCGCGAAGAAGGCCGCATCCAAGGCGCCCGCCAAGAAGGCACCCGCAAAGAAAGCCGCGGCGAAGTCCGCTCCGGCGAAGAAAACTACGTCTGAGACTTCTGAGGCGAAGGGAGGCTCAGACTAGTGGGCCAGAAGATCAATCCGCACGGCTTCCGGCTGGGCATCACCACGGACTGGAAGTCGCGTTGGTACGCCGACAAGCAGTACGCGGACTACGTCAAGGAAGACGTCGCGATCCGGCGGCTGTTGTCTACCGGGCTCGAGCGCGCCGGCATCGCCGACGTGGAGATCGAGCGCACCCGCGACCGGGTGCGGGTGGACATCCACACCGCGCGCCCCGGCATTGTCATCGGCCGCCGCGGCACGGAGGCCGACCGCATCCGTGCGGACCTGGAGAAGCTGACCGGCAAGCAGGTTCAGCTCAACATCCTCGAGGTCCGTAACCCGGAGTCGCAGGCGCAGTTGGTGGCCCAGGGTGTCGCCGAGCAGCTGAGCAACCGCGTGGCGTTCCGCCGCGCCATGCGCAAGGCCATCCAGTCGGCGATGCGCCAGCCGAACGTCAAGGGCATCCGGGTGCAGTGCTCGGGCCGTCTGGGCGGCGCGGAGATGAGCCGCTCGGAGTTCTACCGCGAAGGCCGGGTGCCCCTGCACACGCTGCGCGCCGACATCGACTACGGCCTGTACGAGGCGAAGACCACCTTCGGCCGCATCGGTGTGAAGGTGTGGATCTACAAGGGTGACATCGTCGGCGGCAAGCGCGAATTGGCAGCGGCCGCCCCGGCGGGCGCCGACCGTCCGCGCCGCGAGCGCCCGTCGGGCACGCGGCCCCGGCGCAGCGGTGCGTCGGGCACCACGGCGACCAGCACCGAGGCCGGCCGCGCCGCCGCGGGCGCCGAAGAAAGCACTGCAACCGCCGCGGTGGAGACGCCGCCTGCTGCAGAACCGCAGAGCACGGAGAGCTGAATCATGTTGATTCCCCGCAGGGTTAAACACCGTAAGCAGCACCACCCCCGCCAGCGCGGCATCGCCAGCGGCGGCACGGCGGTGAACTTCGGTGACTACGGCATCCAGGCCCTGGAGCACGCCTATGTCACCAACCGTCAGATCGAGTCCGCGCGTATCGCGATCAACCGCCACATCAAGCGTGGCGGCAAGGTCTGGATCAACGTCTTCCCGGACCGCCCGCTGACCAAGAAGCCCGCCGAGACCCGGATGGGTTCGGGTAAGGGTTCGCCGGAATGGTGGGTGGTGAACGTCAAGCCGGGCCGCGTGCTGTTCGAGCTGAGCTACCCCAACGAACAGGTGGCCCGGGCGGCACTCACCCGTGCAATCCACAAGCTGCCGATCAAGGCACGCATCGTGACCCGAGAGGATCAGTTCTGATGGCAGTGGGAATTTCGCCTGGCGAACTGCGTGAGCTCACCGACGAGGAGCTGACCGAGCGTCTGCGCGAATCCAAGGAGGAGCTGTTCAACCTGCGTTTCCAGATGGCGACCGGGCAGCTCAGTAACAACCGCCGGCTCCGCACGGTCCGGCAGGAGATCGCGCGGGTCTACACCGTGCTGCGGGAACGGGAACTGGGCCTGGCTAGCGGGCCCGACGGTAAGGAATCGTGATGGCAGAAGCGAAGAAGGCGGCTCCGAAGGCGGCCGCGCAGGACGCCGGCTCGAAAGAGAAGGGCTCCAAGCACACTCCGGCCACCCCGAAGGTGCGTGGGCGTCGCAAGACCCGCATCGGTTACGTCGTGAGTGACAAGATGCAGAAGACCATCGTGGTCGAGCTGGAAGACCGCGTGCGCCACCCGTTGTACGGCAAGATCATCCGTACCACCAAGAAGGTCAAGGCGCACGACGAGAACAGCACCGCGGGCATCGGCGACCGCGTCTCGCTGATGGAGACGCGGCCGACGTCGGCGACCAAGCGGTGGCGGCTCGTCGAAATCCTGGAAAAGGCCAAGTAGCCGCGAAGCGGCAGAGGACGCCCGAGACCTGACGGTCTCGGGCGTCGTGCTTTGCCCGAGCGTAACGGCACCGCGAAAAAAGGTCGCAAATTTCGCGGTCGCGTTACGCTCGGCGCATGTCGACTGACTCCCGCGCCTTTCAGGGCAAGATCGAGCTGGATATCCGGGACTCCGAGCCGGACTGGGGCCCCTACGCCGCGCCGACCGCACCGGAGAATGCGCCGAACATCCTGTACCTGGTCTGGGACGACACCGGCATTGCGACGTGGGACTGTTTCGGCGGCCTGGTCGAGATGCCCGCGATGACCCGCATCGCCGAGCGCGGTGTTCGGCTGTCGCAATTCCACACCACCGCGCTGTGCTCGCCCACCCGGGCGTCGTTGTTGACCGGCCGCAACGCCACCACCGTCGGCATGGCGACCATCGAAGAGTTCACCGACGCCTTCCCCAACGCCAACGGTCGCATCCCGTTCGACACCGCCCTGCTCTCCGAGGTGCTCGCCGAGCGCGGCTACAACACGTACTGCGTCGGCAAGTGGCACCTGACGCCGCTGGAAGAGTCCAATCTCGCGGCCACCAAACGGCATTGGCCGATCTCGCGCGGGTTCGAGCGGTTCTACGGTTTCCTGGGCGGCGAAACCGACCAGTGGTATCCCGACCTGGTCTACGACAACCATCCGGTCAGCCCGCCGGGCACGCCCGAGGACGGTTACCACCTCTCGAAAGACATCGCCGACAAGGCCATCGAGTTCATCCGCGACGCCAAGGTGATCGCCCCGGACAAGCCGTGGTTCAGCTACGTGTGCCCGGGCGCCGGCCACGCGCCGCACCACGTCTTCAAAGAATGGGCCGACCGCTACGCCGGCAAGTTCGACATGGGCTACGAGGCGTATCGCGAGATCGTGCTGGAAAACCAGAAGTCGATGGGCATCGTGCCGCCGGACACCGAACTGTCGCCGGTCAACCCGTACGCGGATGTCACGGGACCGCAGGGCGAGCCGTGGCCCCTGCAGGACACGGTGCGGCCGTGGGACTCGCTGAGCGATGACGAGAAGAAGCTGTTCTCCCGCATGGCCGAGGTGTTCGCCGGCTTCCTGAGCTACACCGACGCCCAGATCGGCCGAATCCTGGACTATTTGGAGGAATCCGGTCAGCTGGACAACACGATCATCGTGGTGATCTCCGACAACGGGGCCAGCGGGGAGGGCGGCCCGAACGGGTCGGTGAACGAGGGCAAGTTCTTCAACGGCTACATCGACACGGTCGAAGAGAGCATGAAGCTCTTCGATCACCTCGGCGGCCCGGAGACCTACAACCATTACCCGATCGGCTGGGCGATGGCCTTCAACACCCCGTACAAGCTCTACAAGCGGTACGCGTCGCACGAGGGTGGCATCGCCGACACGGCGATCATCTCGTGGCCCAACGGTGTTGCCGCACACGGGGAGATCCGCGACACCTACGTCAACGTCTGCGACATCACGCCCACGGTCTACGACCTGCTGGGCATGACGCCGCCCGAAACCGTTCGGGGCATCGCGCAGAGGCCACTCGACGGTGTGAGTTTCAAAGCAGCCCTTGCCGATCCGGCCGCGGACACCGGCAAGCAGACGCAGTTCTACTCGATGCTCGGCACCCGCGGGATATGGCATCGGGGTTGGTTCGCCAACACCGTCCACGCTGCGACGCCCGCCGGGTGGTCGCATTTCGACACCGACCGCTGGGAACTGTTCCACATCGAGGCCGACCGCAGCCAGTGCCACGACCTGGCCGCCGAACACCCGGACAAACTCTCAGAACTCCAGGCGCTGTGGTTCTCCGAGGCCGCCAAGTACAACGGGCTGCCGCTTTCGGACCTGAACATCCTGGAGACGATGACGCGGTTCCGCCCTTACCTCGTCGGTGAACGGTCAAGCTACGTCTACTATCCCGACTGCGCGGACGTGAGCATCGGCGCGGGCGCCGAAATCCGGGGCAGGTCGTTCTCGGTGCTGGCCGAGGTGAGCGTGGATACCACCGGCGCGGAGGGGGTGCTGTTCAAGCAGGGCGGCGCGCACGGCGGGCACGTGCTGTTCATCCAGGACGGGCGCCTGCATTACGTCTACAACTTCCTGGGCGAGCGGCAGCAGGCGGTGTCGTCGTCGGGCGCGGTGCCGCTGGGCAGGCATCTGCTGGGCGTGAGCTATTCGCGGACCGGAACCGTGCCGGACAGCCACACGCCGCTCGGGGACGTCACGTTGTTCATCGACGACGACGTGGTCGGCACCCTCGCCGACGTGCAGACGCACCCCGGGACGTTCGGGATCGCGGGTGCCGGCATCACGGTTGGGCGCAACGGAGGCTCGGCGGTGTGCAGCCGCTACAAGGCGCCGTTCTCGTTCACCGGCGGCACCATCACGCAGGTCAGCGTCGACCTGTCCGGCCGGCCCTATGTGGACGTGGAAGCCGAAATTGCGCTTGCCTTTTCGCGCGACTGAAATCCTGGCGCTGTGCCTGCTGGCGATCCTGTCGGCGGGATGTGAGAAGACCACCGGCGGCACCGCCATCGGTCCGACCGCCTCGCCGACGACCCCCACCACGCGGCTGTCCGACCCGGCCGAGCCGGTGCCCGGCGTCGAAACCACGCTGCCCGAGCATATTCCGCCCAATGCCCTGGTGTGCTTCCCGCCGCCGGCCAGCGGCTCCATGACCAAGGCCTCGGTGTCCGACCCGGTGGCGCCCGTGCTCACCGTCCCGCTGCCGGACGGCTGGAGTTCGACCCCCGGCACGGGTGACGTGGCGCTCACGGCTGCCGGGCCCGACGGCATGTCGGTGCGGGTGACCATCACCCGTACCGACCTCGATCCGGGCGGCGCGTTTCTGCGTTACGCCGGCGACTTGGGACGGGCGAACCCGAACGCCAAGGTCACCGTCACGGCGGCCCAGTTCTGTGGCTACAGCAGCCAGCTGCTCACCGGTACTGGTGGTGGGCCCGGAGCAAACGAATTCGCCGATCGCATCGCCCACATCTGGACGAACACCCAGGCGTATCTGGTGGCCGTCCATCTGGAGGGGCCCGGCAAACCCGCGGGTTTCGACGCGGCGAAATCCACGGTAATGCAGGAATTCGCCGTCACTATCCCCTGAAAATTGCCGTTGTCCCTGCTAGCATCTGGCCGTGATGCTTCGATGACCGCCGGGACCCCGGCTCCCCCCGCGCCGCCGGCGCCGGCCGCCCACCGGGGCCGGCAAATGGCGATTACTTTCGGCATCGTCGTGGCCGTGATCGTAATCTACGTGCTGTCGCTGATCGCCGTGCACCTGCTGGCAAAGTCGGCACCCGCGCTGCCCCCGGTGGATTTCAGCAAGCTCGAGGCCGACGACAGCGTCGTGCAGGTGCACCTCGAGAAGCTGGATACCGTCGCGAACCGCCTGACGGTGAACGTGCTCGTCTACCCGAAGGACTCGTTGTATGACAAGAACTTCGGTGTGCTGACGACCGATGCGGCCGTGCGGTTGTATCCGGAGAACGATCTGGGGGACTTGCAGTACCCGGTCGGCAAGGCGCCCGCGCAGGTCAGCACCGCCCTCGTCGCCCACGGTGATCCCGGAAACTGGCCGTTCGACTCGTACAAGACGGAAGTCCTCGCGGCCGACGTGTTCACCGGCACGGGCCAGAACCGCGAGAAAGCACCCGCCCGTGTGGAGGTGACCGGAAAGCTGGACGGTTGGGACGCCACCGTGACGCGCGTCCACGACCCCGAAGACCCCAACCCGGACGTCCAGGACAATGTGATCATCACGTTGGAGCGCTCCAAGGGTGCGCTGATCTTCGATGTCGGCATCTGCCTGGTCCTCATCGCCCTGCCGGTGCTGGCGCTGTGGGTGGCGATCCCGATGGCGTTGGGCCGGACCACATTCCTGCCGCCGCTGGGAACCTGGTTCGCGGCGCTGCTGTTCGCCGTCGTGCCGCTGCGCAACTTCCTGCCCGGTTCTCCACCGCCGGGGTCGTGGATCGACCAGGCCGTCGTGCTGTGGGTGTTGATCGGGCTGGTCACCGCGATGTCCCTGTTCATCGTCGCCTGGTGGCGATCCCGGGAGAAGAAGACACCGAAGAGGGCCTAGCCAGCCCCGGGTTACTCGGAATTCGACGTGTCACCGGGGCCGATCGCGTCGACGGCGCTCGAGACCCGTGCCCGGAAGTCCACCGACAGCGGGATGTAGCCGGTCTTCGCGAGGTCGACCTGGCCGGGGCCGATCGCCGCCTGCAGGAAAGCCCTGACCGCCTTGGCCACGTCGGCGCTGGGATAGGTCGAACAGACGATCTCGTACGTGGCCAACACGATCGGGTAGACGTCGGGTTGGGCCGGGTTATAGAACGCCGAGAGGTCGAGCACCAGATTGTTGCCCTCGCCGATGACCTTGGCGCCGGAGATGGTCTTGCCGACCGCGTCGGCGCCGATCCGCACCGGTCGCAATGACCTGCGGCTGGCCGGCGTCTTGATCTCCGCGGCGAAAAGCCCTTCCTTCAATGCAAACGACAGCTCGTTGTAGCTGATCGCGCCCTCGGTGGTCCTCACCAGCGCGGCGGTGCCGGCGTTGCCCGCGGCGCCGGTTCCCACGCCGCCGTTGAACGCCTTGCCCGTGCCCTTGTTCCACGCCCCGCCGGACGCGGCCTGCAGATACGACTGGAAGTTGTCGGTGGTGCCCGAGGCGTCGCTGCGGTAGATGACGTGGATGTCCTCGGCGGGCATGGAGGCGTTGAGCGCGGTGAGGGCGGGATCGTCCCAGCGCGTGATGGTCCCGTTGAAGATCTTGGCCAGCGTGGGCCCGTCGAGCACCAAAGAGTCGGCCGCGGCGAGGTTGTAGGTGATGGCCAGCGGGCCGAACACCACCGGCAGGTTCCAGGCGTCGGCCCCGCCGCATCGCCGTTTCGCCACGGCGTATTGGTCGGGCGTCAGCGGTACGTCAGATCCGGCGAAATCGGTTTTGCCGGCCAGGAAATCGCCGACTCCGGCGCCGGACCCGTTGGCCGAGTAGTTGAGGCTCTGCCCGGGGCAGGCCTTGGTGTAGGCGGCGATGAACCGGTTCATCGCGTTGGCTTGTGCGGTCGATCCGCTGGCCAACAGGTTCTGGTCACCGCCGCAGTTGACCTTCGCCCCAGCGGTATACGGCAGGGTGGCGGGAGCGTTGCTGCACGCCGGAAGCGCCAGAGCGCCCGCGGCCAGCATGCTCAAGGTCGCGGCCAATCGTTTGCGCTTCACTTCGCTGATTTCCTCGCGGGCAACAGAACCGGGGACGTGGCGTCGGCGATGGCGCCCGGCGCCGACGGGAGGTGCGGGGTCGGGAACGTCACCCCGTTCGGCACATGTCGAGACTTAACGTTATCGAGCGAGCAAGCAAACCAAATTCAGGTGAACTGGTTGGCTCGGCCGGGCGAATAGCGGGTGTCGTGCGGCAGTAATCGTCTAGGGCGGAAGGGGATTCATGTCACCCGGCGTCGACGTGTTTGGTCGTGGGGCCGCCGACAGTTATCCGCGCGTGTGCGCGTTCCGCCCGGTGCGTCACCGACGGCTGGTGGTGGTCCTACGCTGAGGTGGTGCTTACCGAGCTCGTCGACTTGCCTGGCGGGTCATTCCGCATGGGCTCGACGAGCTTCTACCCGGAAGAGGCGCCCATCCACACCGTCACCGTGGGCCCGTTCGCGGTGGAGCGGCACCCGGTGACCAATGCGCAGTTCGCCGAATTCGTCGCCGCGACAAGCTATGTGACGGTCGCCGAACAACCCATCGACCCCGCGCTCTATCCCGGCGCCGATCCCAACGATCTGTGCCCCGGTGCCATGGTCTTTCGCCCGACGCCGGGCCCGGTGGACCTGCGTGACTGGCGCCAATGGTGGCATTGGGTGCCGGGGGCGAGCTGGTGCCACCCGTTCGGACCGGACAGCGACATCGCAGACCGTCTCGACCATCCCGTGGTGCAGGTGGCCTTTCCGGACGCCGCGGCCTACGCCCGCTGGGCCGGTCGGCGCCTGCCCAGTGAAGCCGAATGGGAGTACGCGGCGCGCGCCGGAAGCACGACGACCTACTCCTGGGGTGACGAGGCCACGCTCGATGGCCGGCTGATGGCCAACACGTGGCAAGGCGACTTCCCCTACCGCAACGACGGTGCGCTCGGCTGGGTGGGGACTTCTCCGGTGGGGACGTTTCCGCCCAACGGATTCGGCCTGCTCGACATGATCGGCAACGTATGGGAGTGGACCGCCACCGAGTTCTCCGCACACCATCGGCTCGATCAGCCGCCGAAAGCCTGTTGCGCCCCAACGGGGCCACCGAACCCCTCGATCAACCAAGTCCTCAAAGGCGGTTCGCACCTGTGCGCACCGGAGTATTGCCACCGCTACCGCCCGGCGGCCCGGTCACCGCAGTCGCAGGACTCGGCGACCTCCCACATCGGGTTTCGCTGCGTGGCCGACGCGGGGTCGCGCTAGCAAACGGTTCGCCGTGTCGCCGCCCGGTGCCGATGCAAGCCGTCGTCCAGTGGGTGAACCGAGGATGTCCAGCGGGTGACGGAACCGCCAGGCGCACGCGGACATGGGAATTCGCCGCGCGAGCGGCAGGGCTGTTCGCTAGCATCCCACC
>NZ_LZJM01000316.1:0-4442 GCF_001667665.1 Mycobacterium sp. E342 | reverse complement strand
CCCGGAAGGGGCGCCGCCCACGGAAGGCACCTACGTGCGTTACGACCACGAAGCGATGATCGGCATCGTCGCCCTGGAGGCACACCGCGCCGGGGCGCTGGTGGTCGGCGAGGACCTCGGCACCGTCGAACCCTGGGTGCGTGACTATCTGTTGTTGCGCGGTCTGCTCGGCACGTCGATCCTGTGGTTCGAGTTGGACCGCGACGGTAACGGCGGTCCCCTGCCGGCCGAGCGGTGGCGGGACTACTGCCTGTCCTCGGTGACCACCCACGATCTGCCGCCGACCGCCGGCTACCTGGCGGGTGACCACGTGCGGTTACGCGAAAGGCTCGGATTGCTCACCCGCCCCGCCGAGGACGAACTCGCCTCCGACCGGGCCGAACTGGCCGCCTGGATGGCCGAATTGCGCCGGGTGGGGTTGCTCGATGACGGCGAGACCGACGCGGACAGCGTCGTCCTCGCCCTGTATCGGTACCTGGGACGGACACCGTCGCGGCTGGTCGGCGTGGCACTGACCGATGCGGTGGGTGATCGCCGGACCCAGAATCAGCCCGGCACCACAGACGAGTACCCCAACTGGCGGATCCCGCTGACCGGCCCGGACGGCCGCCCGATGCTGCTCGAGGACCTGTTCACCGATGCCCGGGCGGCCACCCTGGCCGAGGCCGTGCGCCACGCAATCGCGCCCGCGGCGGCCGAGAGCGCGCCTGTTAGCTTCTGAGGCCATGAAGGTCTCAGTCGTGGCCCCGGTCGCCGACGGCGTCACCGCGGATCCGGAGTGGATGGCGGCCTTCGCGGGCCACCTGGAACGGTGCGGTTTCGAGTCGATCGTCGTCGTGGAGCACACGGTGCTGGTCACCCGCTACGACAGCGTCTATCCCTATGACGGTTCCGGGCGCGTCGGCTTGGCCGCCGACTGCCCCATCCCCGACCCTCTGGACCTGCTGGCCTTCCTGGCCGGCAGCACCGCCACCCTGGGGCTGGCCACCGGCGTGCTGGTGCTGCCGAACCATCATCCGGTGGTCCTGGCCAAGCGGGCCGCCACCGTGGACGCTCTGTCGGGCGGACGGCTGCGACTGTGCGTGGGCGTGGGATGGCTGAAGGAGGAGCTCGAGGCGTGCGGTGCCGATTTCGAGGACCGCGGCCGCCGAGCCGACGAGCAGTTGGCCGTCTTGCGGGCGCTCTGGGCCGACCACCCGCGCGGGGCCTCTCACCACGGCGAGTTCTTCGACTTCGACAACGTCATGTGCTACCCCAAACCCGTTGCGGGTCCTGGCCTTCCGATCCATATCGGCGGGCACAGCCGAGCGGCGGCGCGCCGCGCGGGCCGGCTCGGTGACGGCTTTCAGCCGCTCGGCGTGACCGGCCGCGCCCTGGCGTCGTTGATCGCGCTCATGCGTGAGGAGGCGTCGTCGGCCGGCCGCGATCCGGCGGCCCTCGAAGTGTCATTGGGCCACGCGGTCAACAAGATCGACGCCGACCGCGCCGCCGGACTCGTCGAGCAGGGCGCCGACCGGCTTGTGCTGGCCATGCCGCCGACCACCGACATCGAGCATGCCAAGGACCTGCTGTCGGCATGTGCGCAACGCCTGTCACTGAGTGCGTGACCCCGATGCCGCTGTCGACCGATGACCGGGCCGCCCTCAGCGACGTGGTGCACCGATACGCCGCGCACGTCGACGAGCGCCAATTCGACTCCGTCGCAGAGCTGTTCACCGATGCCGCCGTGCTGGTGGTAGCCGACCCGCCGAACGCACTGGAGCCGGTCCGTTCGCACCGGGGTCGAGACGCCATCGCCGGCGCGGTGGCCGCCGTCGCGGCGCTCATCCGGACCGAGCACGCCATCGTCGGCGAGGTGTACGACCGGGCCGCCCGGCCGGGCGCCGCGCGCGGACGCGTCGCGTGCATCGCGCACCATTGGGACCAGCGCGGTGACGAGCTTGTCGACGTCGTCTGGCATCTGCGCTACGACGACGAATACGAGCTGACCGACCGCTGGCGGATCGCCCGCCGGGCGTTGACCATCAACGCGATTGAGACCCTTTCGGTCCGCCGCGTGCGCCGACACGACCCGATCTAGCGAGCTTGCAGAAGACTTTGCGCAAACTCACAGCGGTCGTCCATGAACCGAATCTGCGGTAAGAACGTCGGGTTTGTTGAGCGATTGCGGTTATCTCGGCCAGTGTCGAGGCGAATTTTGCCTACGGCGGGCCGGGGCCGGCGGCCGTCGGTCCCGGCGAGCGCGCGGACGCCGCAGTTCTTTCTGATCGTGTCCAATTTATACAAGTCGGTCCGTGTATTTTCGGCCGCGTGACGAACACCGAACATCGGAACCCGAGCGCCGATTCCGCCGGACTCACCGGGGGGCGGGCAGCACCGAACGGCAATGTATCGACACTGGCAGTGGGCACGCCGCTGGAGTCCCCCCCGGATTTCCGCAGCGAGATTCACACCGCCGAAGACATCATCGACGTCGAGACCTATGGCGGCGGCTTCGACCTCACCAGGCGCGCGACCGCCCCGAAGCTGCGCATCGGCCGCGACCGCTGGTTCAACCTGCTCTGGCTGATCCCCATCGGGTTTGCCCTGCTGGTCGCCGGGGTGGCCGTCGGCAAAGGCCTGCACAACATGCCGGCGGTGCAGTCCTTCATCCAGCGCTACCCCGGGACGGACAGTTCCGGTGTGACGCCCGGCCTCCCGGCGTGGATCGGTTGGACCCATTTCTTCAACCTCTTCATGATGATGTTCATCATCAGGACGGGGATCCAGATCCTCTGCGACCATCCCCGGCTCTACTTCAGCCGCAACGCGACCCCGGGCAAGGACGAATGGCTGCGGGTGGGCCCGCCGGTGCCGGACGACGAGCTGTGGACGGCTAACGCCGACACCGTCGCCCTGCCACCACAATTCGGCCTGCCCGGGTTCCGGCACTCGATCGGGCTGGCCCGCTGGTGGCACCTCGGGGTGGACGTGCTGTGGCTCGTCAACGGCGCGGTCTTCTACGTGCTGCTGTTCGTCACGGGCCAGTGGCGGCACATCGTCCCGACCAGCTGGGACGTCTTCCCCAACGCGGCCTCGGTGGCGGTTCAGTACCTGTCCCTGGACTGGCCGACCGACAATGGGTGGGTCGCCTACAACGGCCTGCAGTTGTTGTCTTACTTCACCACGGTTTTCATTGCCGCACCCGCCGCACTGATCACCGGCCTGGGTATGTCGCCCGCGCTGTCGCAACGCGTTCACTGGCTGAGCAAGCGCCTGAGCATCCAGCACGCTCGGTCGCTGCATTTCGTGGTGCTGGTGTACTTCCTGTTCTTCATCCTGGTTCACGTCACGATGGTGTTGACGACCAGCGCGCTGCGAAACCTCAACCACATGTTCGCCTCCCGCGACGACAACAGCTGGGTCGGCTTCGGGATCTTCGCCGCGGCCATGGTGCTGACGGCGATCGCGTGGGTTTGGGCCACTCCGTTCACCATTCGCCATCCGCGGGTCATCCAGCGGGTCGGCTACGCGCTCGTGGGCCCCTTCCAGCGCATGCTCGAACAGCTCGACCCCAAACCCGGCGCCTTCACCGAGAAGGACATCTCGCCGCACCACTGGCGCAACGGCCGGCTGCCGGAGACCGTCGAGTACAAAGAGCTGGAAGCCAACGACTTCAAGGACTGGCGGCTCAAGGTCTACGGCCTGGTCGAACACCCGATGGAGTTCTCGCTCGAGGACTTGATGGCGCTGCCCTACCACGAGCAGATCAGCCAGCACTTCTGCATCCAGGCGTGGTCGGGCGTCGCCAAATGGGGTGGCGTGCAGATGAAGACGATCATGGACATCGTCAAGCCGCTGCCGGAAGCCAAATGGGCGGTGTTCTATTCGATGGGCCTCGGCGCGACGGGCGGCATCTATTACAACGCCCACCACATCGGGCAGATGGACCACCACATGACCATGCTCGCCTACAAGATGAACGACCAGCCGCTCCCCTACATGCACGGCAGGCCGCTGCGGCTGCGCAACGAACTCCAGCACGGCTTCAAACTCGTCAAGTGGATCAAGGGAATCGAGTTCGTTGCCGACTACCGCGACATCGGCAGCGGCTACGGCGGCTACAGCGAGGACCATAAGTACTTCGGGCGGCACCAGACGCTGTAGGGCGCAGCGCAGAACCCTCGGCGTCGCAGTCTCGCGTCGTTTGTCCCGACGGCAATCCGGGTAGCACAACGGAAGCGGCCGAACGGAAGTGACAGCAGAGGAGACGCCCATGAGGCACAGCCCTGTCGACCATGAACGGACCACTCACCGACATGACGCCGAGCCGGAGCGCGACC
Source organism: Mycobacterium sp. E342 (assembly GCF_001667665.1). Classification (NCBI taxonomy): domain Bacteria; kingdom Bacillati; phylum Actinomycetota; class Actinomycetes; order Mycobacteriales; family Mycobacteriaceae; genus Mycobacterium; species Mycobacterium sp. E342. Next base: position 120 of record NZ_LZJM01000316.1, on the reverse strand, counting down.
TGGCGAACACGCCCGGCCTCATCGTCGTCGGGGCCGCGGCCCTGGCATTCGTGGTATGCGTGGCGACCTTCGCGCTGGGAGACGCGGGTGCGGGCGTAGCCGCCGCGATCGTCGCGCTGC
>NZ_LZJM01000315.1:0-16130 GCF_001667665.1 Mycobacterium sp. E342 | reverse complement strand
CTCGAACCGCCTCGCCGTCGACGCCGACCTGTTCGCCCAGACGGCTGCCGTGCTGGCTACGCGGGCCCGGCCGCTGGGCATCGAGATCGTCACCGCCGACCTGCGGGACGGCCTGCCCGACGGCGAGTTCTTCGGCGTCATCACCCAGCTGCCCGGCGCCAGCGGCCGGATCACGGACTGGTCGGCGTTGGTTTCGGCAGCGCACGAGCGGGGCGCGCTGATCGCCATCGGCGCCGACCTGCTGGCGCTGACACTGATCACACCGCCGGGGGAGATCGGCGCCGACGTCGCGTTCGGAACCACCCAACGATTCGGTGTGCCAATGGGATTCGGCGGTCCGCACGCCGGATTCCTGTCGGTGCACTCCAAGCACGCCCGCCAGCTGCCGGGCCGGCTGGTCGGCGTGTCGATAGATGCCGACGGCATGCCGGCATTTCGTTTGGCGCTGCAGACCCGCGAGCAGCACATCCGCCGGGACAAAGCGACCAGCAACATCTGCACCGCGCAGGTGCTGCTGGCGGTGATGGCCGCCATGTACGCCAGCTACCACGGCGCCGACGGACTGACCGGGATCGCCCGCCGGGTGCACGCCCACGCCGAGAAGATCGCCGCTTCGCTGGGTGATGCGGTGGTGCACGACAAATACTTCGACACCGTGCTGGCGCGGGTGCCGGGGCGCGCCGACGAGGTGGTGGCCGCCGCCAAGGCCAGCGGCATCAACCTGTGGCGCGTCGACGCCGACCACGTCTCGCTGGCGTGTGACGAGGCCACCACCGACGCCCACGTGACAGCGGTGCTCGAGGCCTTCGGCGTCAGTGCCGGTGAGCCGGCCGGTGCGGACATCGCCACCCGCACCTCGGAGTTCTTGACCCATCCCGCGTTCACGCAGTACCGCACCGAGACGGCGATGATGCGCTACCTGCGCACCCTGGCGGACAAAGACATCGCCTTGGACCGCAGCATGATTCCGCTCGGCTCGTGCACGATGAAGCTCAACGCCGCCGCCGAAATGGAATCCATCACCTGGCCGGAGTTCGCCCGACAGCATCCATTCGCCCCGGCGTCGGACACCCCGGGGCTGCGCCGGCTCATCAGCGACCTGGAGACCTGGCTGGTGCAGATCACCGGCTACGACGCCGTCTCACTGCAGCCCAACGCGGGCTCGCAGGGCGAATATGCCGGCCTGCTGGCCATCCACGACTACCACGCCAGCCGGGGCGAGCCGCACCGCAACATCTGCCTGATCCCGTCCAGCGCGCACGGCACCAACGCCGCGTCGGCGGCGCTGGCCGGCATGCGGGTGGTGGTGGTCGCCTGCCACGACAACGGCGATGTCGACCTGGACGACCTGCGCGCCAAGGTCGCCCAGCACGGGGACGAGCTGTCGACGCTGATGATCACCTATCCGTCCACTCACGGCGTCTACGAGCACGACATCGCCGAGATCTGCGCGGCCGTCCACTACGCCGGCGGCCAGGTCTACGTCGACGGCGCCAACCTCAACGCGCTGGTCGGGCTGGCCCGCCCGGGGAAGTTCGGCGGCGACGTCAGCCATCTGAACCTGCACAAGACGTTCTGCATCCCGCACGGCGGCGGCGGGCCGGGAGTGGGTCCCGTGGCGGTGCGGGCGCACCTGGCCCCCTTCCTGCCCGGCCACCCGCACGCCCCGGAGTTGCCGCAGGGTCACCCGGTGTCGTCGGCGCCCTACGGGTCCGCCTCGATCCTGCCCATCAGCTGGGCCTACATCAGGATGATGGGCGCCGACGGCTTGCGCGCGGCATCGCTGACCGCGATCGCGTCGGCCAACTACATCGCCCGCCGGCTCGACGAGTACTTCCCGGTGCTCTACACCGGAGAGAACGGCATGGTCGCCCACGAATGCATCCTGGATCTGCGGCCGATCACCAAGTCCACCGGAGTGACCGTCGACGATGTCGCAAAGCGCCTGGCGGACTATGGGTTTCACGCGCCCACGATGAGCTTCCCGGTGGCCGGCACGCTGATGGTGGAGCCCACCGAGAGCGAGACTCTGACCGAGATCGACGCCTTCTGTGCGGCCATGATCGCCATCCGCGGTGAGATCGACCGGGTCGGCGGGGGGGAGTGGCCCGTGGAGGACAATCCGCTGCGGGGAGCGCCGCACACCGCCGAGTGCCTGTTGGTCGGCGACTGGCAGCACCCGTACACGCGCGAAGAGGCCGCCTACCCGCTCGGCAAGAACTTCCGGCCCAAGGTGTGGCCGCCGGTGCGGCGCATCGACGGCGCCTACGGCGACCGCAACCTGGTCTGCTCGTGCCCGCCGGTGGAGGCCTTCGCCTGAATCCCGCGCGGGCGGGTCAGCCGAAGCGGTCGATGATCGCCGCGGCGATCTGCTCCGGTGCATCCTCCTGGATGAAGTGCTTGGCGTTGGGCAGTTCGACCAGCACATGGTCCGGGAAGGTCGCCCGCATGCGCGGCAGGGTAGGGCCGGGGCGGAACGCGAAGTCTTTCATCCCCCAGACGAACAGGGCGGGCTTGGCGCCGAGTTTGGCCGGCACTTCCCGGGCGAGCCGCGCCAGCAGGGGACCGGCGGCCAGGATCTGCTTGGGCATTTCCGCGACGCCTCGGCGGGCGTCGGGGCTAGGCTGCACCGCCCGGTAGTGCTGCATCACCGCATCGCTGGGGCGGTGTTGGGTGCCGGCCGGGATCAGGCGTTCGACGAAGAAGTTGCGCTGCAGGATCGCGTATTGCATTGGGGGACTGGACATTACCCGGCTGAACATCTTGGTCGTGAATTCGTCCGTGGGCCAGAACCAGGTGTTGCCCAGCACGACGCCGCGCACCCGGTCGGCGCGCTCCACCGCGACCGCCATGCTGATGGGACCGCCCCAGTCTTGGCCCATCGTCACGACGTCGTTCAGGCCGAGCTGATCGACGAACTCGCCCACCGCCCGGGCGTGCTCGTCGACCTTGTAGCCGAACCCCGCGGGCCGATCGGAGAGCCCGAACCCGAGGTAATCCGGTGCGATGCAACGGAAGCGGTCACGCAGCGCGATGATGATGTTGCGATACAGGAAACTCCACGTCGGGTTGCCGTGGCACAACAGGATGGGCGGGCCGTCACCTTCGTCGATGTAGTGCATGCGTCCCCGCGAGCTGTCGAACCAGCGCGACCGGAACGGGTAGAGCTTGGGATCGGGGGTGAAATCGATGCTCATGGCGCTCCTTCGGTAGCGCCCATGATGCTAGGCCCGACGGGTGACAACACCGAGCCGATGACGTTTCAGTACCTGCCGAAGGCCAGGGCGACGTTGTGCCCGCCGAACCCGAACGAATTGTTGATGGCGTACTGGTAGCTGCCCCGTCGCGGATTACCCGATACCACGTCCAGATCGATCTCCGGGTCCAGGTTTTCCAGGTTCAACGTCGGCGGAACGATCTGGTCGCGCAGCGCCAGCACGGTCAGTATCGACTCCACCGCGCCGACAGCGCCGACGGAGTGCCCGAGGGCGGATTTGGGCGCGTACACCGCCGGCTTGTTGCTGCCCAGCGCGTTGTTGATCGCCTTGCCCTCGGCGAGGTCACCGATCTGCGTTCCCGTGGCGTGCGCGTTGACGTGGTCGATGTCGCCGGGTGTGAGACCGGCGAGCTGGATGGCGCGGGTCATCGCCTGCCCGGCGCGGTTTCCGCTCGGGTCCGGTGCGACCATGTGGTAACCGTCGGACGTCACGCCGGCGCCCATCAATCGCGCCAGGATGCGCGCCCCGCGGGCCTTGGCGTGCTCCTCGGTCTCGAGCACCATCAGAGCGCCGGCCTCGCCGAAGACGAAACCGTCGCGGTCCTTGTCGAAGGGGCGGCACGCGCCGGCCGGATTCGCGTTGTTCGTCGACATCACGATCCGCATGTTGGCGAAGGCGGCGATGGGCACCGCCTCGATCCGGGTCTCGACGCCACCGCAGATCGCGACGTCGGCCTCACCGAACACCATCGCCTGCCAGGCCCGCGCGATCGCCTCCGAACCGGACGCGCACGCCGACACCGGTGTCATCACGCCGGCCCTGGCGTGCCGTTCCAGCCCCACCGCCTGGGCGGCCGCGTCGGGCATGTACTTACTGACGGCCAGCGGCGACACCGCTTTGACGCCGCGGGCGCGCAGCGTGTCGCGAGTGAACACCAACTCCTCGCCAGAACCGAATCCGGTGCCGACCGACACCAGCAGGCGGTTGGGGTCGACCTCCGGGGAGCCAGCGCTGTCCCACGCTCGCCGGTTGACGATGGCGGACATTCTGGACAGGTATCCCGTGCGGCGCAGCTCGGCCGGGTTGAGCTCGCTGTCGAACTCCTCCAGCAGGTGCCCCCCGATGCGAACCGGCAGGTCGAACTCCTCCACGAACGGGTCATCGAGCTCGCGGATCCCGCTTTGGCAGTCGAGCAGCAACTTCCAGGTGGTCTCGGCGTCGGTGGCGAGTGCGGTGGTCATGGCGATCCCGGTGACGACCACGTCCGGAAGCCCCTGGCCAGTAGTCAGATTCGTCATTGCGGTCGTGGATCATCCTTTCGCAGCGCCACCCCGGCCGTCTTCACGGATCCGCGCGTCATCAGGGCGCCCAGGATGGACAGGAGGGCGCTCAGCTCCGGAACCTTCGCACTGCTCCCCATCGCGTCGGCCGTGGAATCAACCTCGATCGAGCTTAGCGGTAGCGGCCGCCCGCAGCGGTGAAGACGCAGCGGGCGGGTGCGAGTGATCGGGATCAGCCGTTGAAGAGAGGCACCCCGCCCGCGGTCGGCCGAACCGAACCCTGCGGCTCCCCGGAAGAGCGACAGGCAGACAGTTCGTAGGCCAAATCCATGCAGCTCGGCTGACCATGCCGCGACAATTACTGTATGGAAGTGCGCTACGACGGGTCTGACGGTCCAGACCGTGCGGTCCACATGCCTACTGAACCCACAGACATGACCGGGTCGACGCAACCTCCTGTGCCGGGGCTACCACGGCGCCGGTTCATCGCCGCAGTGATCGTGCTGAGCGGCATCGAGTTGCTGGCCACGATGGACAGCACTGTCGCGATCATCGCCCTCCCTAAGATCCAAAACGACCTGCGCCTGTCGGATTCCGGGCGGAGTTTGGTCATCACCGCTTACGTGCTGACCTTTGGCGGGCTGATGCTGCTGGGCGGCCGCCTTGGTGACACCATCGGCCGCAAGCGCACCTTCATCATCGGGGCCGCCTTGTTCACCGCCGCCTCTGCCATGTGCGGCATCGCCTGGGACGAGGACACGATCGTGCTAGCCCGGCTGCTCAAGGGCGTGGCCGCCGCGATTGCCGCACCGACCTGCTTTGCCCTGGTCGCGACCACGTTCCCGAAGGGGCCGTCACGCAACGCCGCGATGGCGGTGCTCGGCGCCATGAGCGGTGCGGGCACGGTGATAGGCCTGGTGGTCGGCGGGGCGCTCACCCAAGTCTCCTGGCGGCTGGCGTTTTTGGTGAACGTGCCAATCGGGCTGCTGGTGATCTACCTGGCCCGCACCACGCTGCGGGAAACCCAGAAGGAGCGTATGAAGCTCGACGCCACCGGGGCTGTGCTGGCCACGCTGATGATTTCCGCCGCGGTTGTCGGCTTGTCGATGGGTCCGGAAAAGGGCTGGCTTTCGCCCCCCACGATCGGTTCAGCTCTGGTGAGTCTGGCCGCTTGCGTGGCGTTCGTCCTCGTCGAGCGCAGGGCCGAAAACCCCGTCATGCCGTTTAGCCTGTTTCTCGACCGCAGCCGGCTGGCCACATTCGCGACCATGTTCCTTGCCAGCGGGGTCGGGTTGACCCTGACCGTGCTGATCGCCCTGTATGTGCAGAGCATTTTGGGCTACAGCGCGCTGCGCGCGGGCTTCAGCTTCATCCCGTTCGTCATCGCGTCGGTCATCGGAGTGGGCGCTTCTGCCCGGCTCGTGAAGTGGTTCCCTCCGCGGGTCATGGTGATAGCCGGCGGAGTCCTGATGCTGGGCGCGATGCTGTACGGTTCGACGCTCAACCACGGCGCGCCATACTGGCCGAACCTGGTAATGCCGATCTTCGTCGGCACCGTCGGTCTCGGCATGATGAACGTCCCGCTTTCGCTATCGCTGCTAGCCAGCGTCGGACTCGACAGACTCGGGCCCACATCCGCGATCGCGTTGACGCTGCAGAGCCTGGGCGGACCGTTGGTGCTGGTGGTCATCCAGGCCGTCATCACCTCGCGCACCGTGCAGCTGGGTGGCACCCACGGGCCGGTGAAGTACATGAACGCCGCCCAGTTGCACGCGCTGGACCGCGGCTACACCTACGGCCTGCTCTGGCTGGGCGGAGTGGTCGTCCTGCTCGGCGCGGTAGCGCTGCTCATCGGCTACACCGCACAGCAGGTCGCGCACGCGCAGCAAGCCAAAAAAGCCTTCGACGCAGGCGAACGGTAGTCGGACGTCGCTGTCAGGCGGCTTCCACCGGCGCCAGCTTGTCATACAGCAGCCCCGCCAGACCCCGAACGGTGCCGATGTTTGCCAGGTCGGCCGGACTGATGCGTATCCCCGTTTCGCTCTCGATACGGGTGCGCAGCTCGAGCGCGCCCAGCGAGTCCAGCCCGTACTCGGGCAGCGGACGGTCGGGATCGACATTGCGACGCAGAATCAGGCTGACCTGGTCGGCGATCAGACGCCGCAGCCGAATGGGCCACTCGTCCAGGGGCAGCTCGTTGAGCTCGGCAAGCAGTTTGCTGGAGCCCGCGCCGCTTTGACCGGTCGACCGGAACGCTTCGGCGAAAGGACTCTGCTCAGCGAAGGCGGTCAACCACGGTGTGCCGACGATCCGCGCGTAGCCGGTGTAGCCGCGGTCATGGCGCAGCAATGTTTCGAACGCATAAGCGCCTTCGTCGGGAGAGATGGCGGCGCCGGTGTCTTCCGCCAGGGCGGTCGCGCGCCCCACCTGGCCCCACGCGCCCCACGCGATCGTGTTGCCCGGGAGGCCTTGAGCCCGGCGCCACCCGGTGAAGGCGTCCAGCCAGCTGTTGGCCGCGGCGTAGGCGCCCTGCCCGGGCGAACCCACCAGCGCGGCCGCCGACGAGAAAGAGCAGAACCAGTCGAGCGGCTGATCGACGGTGGCGGTGTGCAAGTTCCACGCACCGTAAACCTTTGGCGCCCAGTCATGCTCAAGGAGCTCGTCAGTGATATTGGTCAGTGTGGCGTCCTCGACCACGGCTGCCGCGTGCAGCACACCGCGCACCGGAAGCCCGGTGGCGGTCGCCGCGGCCACCAACCGCTGTGCCGTGCCGGATTCGGCGATGTCGCCGCACTGCACCACGACGTCGGCGCCGGCCGCGCGGAGGCGCTCGACGGTCTCCAGCGCCTCGCGCGTCGGCTCCGAGCGAGAGTTAAGCACGATCCGCCCGCACCCGGCGCCGGAATCTGGCGAAGCCATCTTCCCGGCCAAGAACAGCCCCAGGCCGCCCAAACCGCCGGTGATGATGTAGGCACCGTCGCGGCGGAAGACCTGGACTTGTGCCGGCGGCACTATGACGCGCCTGCGACCGGTGTGCGGAACGTCGAGCACGAGTTTGCCGGTGTGCTGGGCGCCGCTCATCATCCTGATCGCGGTGGCGGCATCGGAAAGTGGGTAGTGGGTGCTCTGCGGCATCGGCAGCGAGCCGTTCGCGGTGAGGCGGTAGACCGTGTTCAACAAGGCTCGGAGACGGTCGGGATCGGTGTAGGACAGCAACCCCAGGTCAAGGGCATAGAAGGCGAGGTTGCGCCGGAAGGGGAAGAGCCCTAGCCGGGTGTCGCCATAGATGTCACGTTTGCCGATCTCGATGAATCGTCCACCGGGCGCTAGTAATTCGACGCCTGCGCGCTGGGCGGCGCCGCTGAGCGAGTTGAGCACGATGTCGACTCCGTAGCCGTTTGTGTCATGGCGTATCTGGTCGGCGAATTCCAAACTTCGCGAATCGTACACATGCTCGATACCCCTGTCGCGCAACAATTGTCGGCGCTCTTCGCTGCCGGCCGTGGCGAACACCTCAGCTTCCGCGGCCCGGGCGATGGCGATTGCCGCCTGCCCCACGCCGCCCGTTGCGGAATGGATCAACACCTTCTCGCCACTTCTGATGCGGGCCAGCTCGTGCAGGCCGTAGTAGGCGGTGGCGTGCGCGGTGGTCACTGCGGCCCCCTGCTGGTCGGTCAGGCCCGCCGGCAAGGTCACCGCCAGGTTGGCGTCGCAGGTGAGGTAGGTGCGCCAACAGCCGTCGGCGCACAGGCCCCCGACATGGTCGCCCACCACATAGTCGGTCACACCTGGTCCGACCGCGGTCACCACTCCGGTGAAGTCAGTGCCCGGCTGCGGTAGCCGTCCCTCGAGAGCGGGGTAGCGGCCGAAAGCGACCAGCACGTCGGCGAAGTTGATGCTGGACGCGCTGACCGCTACCTCGATCTCACCCGGCCCAGGCGAAACTCGTTCGCAAGCAACGAACTCCACTGACTCCAGGTCGCCGGGCGTCCGGATCTTCAGGCGCATCCCGTCGTGCTCGAGGTCGACGACCGTGGTTTGCCGTTCGTCGGGAAGCAGCGGAGCGGGGGACAACCGTGCTACGTAAGAAGCGCCGTTTCTCCAGGCCGTTTCGTCCTCCTCCGAACCGCCCAGCAGTTGCCCCGCCAGTTGCTCGGCATCGGTGGCTTCATCCATGTCGACCTGGGTGGCGCGCAAGTAGGGATGCTCGGTGCCGATCACCCGCACCAAGCCGCGGAGACCCGCCTGCTCGAGATTGGCCACGTCACCGGCCACAACGGTCTGGGCATTGCGCGTCACGACATATAGTCGCGGGAGTTCGCCGGGCAACTCCGGCAATTCGCGGGCAATTCGCACCAGATGCTGTACATACTCGCGACCCAGCAATGGGGACTGGTCTGCGGCGTTACCATTCTTCGGTCCCGTGAGGATCACCACTCCGGTGACGCCGCCGACACGCAGCTGACTTGTGAGCTGTTCCGCGTTCGACCTGTGATCGGCATGTAACGGCCAGCACATGGTGCTGCACTGTGCGCCATGGTTTTTCAGAGCCTCGGTCAAGGCGGTGGCAACCACATCCGAGGTGGCGGTGGTGCTGACAAGCAGCCACCGTCCGGTGTCGACGCAGGGCGCCTCGGGCAATTTCCGGTGACGCCATTCGATGGACAGCAGTCGCTCGGCCAGCAGTCGTTCGTTTCGTCCACCCTCGGAGACGCCGGTGCCGCATCGCAGCCCCTGCACGCCGAGCAGGACTGTGCCGTGCTGGTCGAGCACATCGAGGTCGGCCTCGATCACGGAAGGGTCGATCTTCGTCACCCGGGCGTAGCAGTAGTGGGCGGTGCGGGCTGAAGCATACGAGCGGAGTCGACGGACGCCCAACGGCAGCGCCAGCGCATCTTCGCCCAGCGCCTGGATCTTCGTACTGGCGCCAACGGTCTGGAAACAAGCGTCCAACAGTGCCGGGTGCACGCCGTAAGCGCCTTGCTGCGTGCGGATTTGGCCCGGGACCGCGACCTCAGCGAGCACCGAGCCGGCCTCATCGTCGATGTGCAGTGCGCCCAAACCAGTGAAGACCGGACCGTAGTGAACACCACGCTGGTCCAAGCCCTTGCGCACGTCCGCACCGTCCTGGTGACGCGAATGCACCGCAAGCAGTGCCGACACGTCGTACGCGGGCGGCCTCTCATCCTCGGCGACACGGAGGACCGCGCTGGCTTGTTGCGCGTGGGTGTCCCCCCGATTCGTCTCCACGACGAAGTCGGCGACACCCGGCGCCGACAACGACGCCGAGGCGCCGAGCGGGGTCTGCTCATCCAGCAGCAGCGCCTGTTCGAATTTGAGGTCGCTGACCTCGGAAGGCTCGCCCAGCACGGCTCGCGCCGCTGCGAGCGCCATCTCGCAGTACGCCGCGCCCGGAAGCACGGCCATGTCGCGAATCTGGTGGTCAGCGAGCCACGGCTGGGCCGCGGTCCCGACCTCGGCCTGCCACACGTGGCGCTCTGGTTCCTCCTGCAGGCGAACCTGCGGGCCCAGCAGCGGATGGACCGCCACGAGGCATGCACCCTGAGTCGGGGATCCAGGGCTTTCGCTCGTCACTCGCAGTTGACGGTGCGTCCAGCTCGGCAGTGGCGCATCCACGAGCCGCCCACTCGGATAGAGCAAGGAGAAGTCCACCGCAGCACCGGCACTGTGCAGGTCGACCAGGAAGCCACGCAGTCCGTGCGGCAGGTCCTGTTCGCGGCGCATGGCGGCCAGAGCGGCCAGCGGCATATCGAGGTTGCGGGCATTCTGTTCGACGGCATGGATTAGCAGGGGGTGTGGCGCCAGCTCGGCAAACACCCGATAGCCGTCTTCCAAGGCGGCCTGTACCGCCGGGGCGAACCGCACCATCTTGCGCAGATTGTCCGCCCAATATCGGGCATCGCACACCGGTCGCTCGCGCGGGTCGAACAGGGTCGCTGAGTAGAAGGGAACTTCCGGTGCCATCGGATCGAGATCCGCCAGTGCGTCGATTAGCTCATCGAGGATCGGTTCGACTTGAGGCGAATGCGAGGCGACATCGACGGCGATCTCGCGTGCCATCACATCCCGCTCCTCCCAGGCCGCAACCAGTTGGCGAACGGTCTGGGTGGCACCGCCGATCACGGTGGAGTGTGGCGAGGCCACCACCGCTACCACGACGTCCTCGTTGAGGCCCCGCACGACGAGGTCCGAAAGTACGTGCTGGGCAGGCAATTCCACAGATGCCATCGCGCCGGAGCCAGTGATGCTGGACATCAGCCGCGACCGTCGGCAGATGACGCTCACTCCGTCTTCCAGCGACAGCGCACCCGCGACGACGGCCGCCGCGACCTCGCCGAGGGAGTGCCCGATAACCGCGCCCGGGCGTACCCCGTAGGACCTCATGGTGGCGGCCAGGGCGACCTGCATGGTGAACAGCGTCGGCTGGACCCGATCGATTCCCGTCACTACCTGCGCCGCGGTCATCGCGTCGGTGACCGAGAACCCTGTCTCGCGCGCGATCAGCGGCTCGGCCTGTGCGACGGTCGCCGCGAAAACGGGTTCGGTCGCCAGCAGCTCAGCGCCCATGCGGGACCACTGCGAACCCTGGCCGGAGAACACCCACACCGGTCCCCGGTCGTCCTGCCCGACCGCGGCCTGATACGGAGTATCGCCGCTGGCGATCTCGAGCAATGCCTTGGTGAGCTCCGCGCGACTGCTCGCAATCACGGCGTCGCGTACCGGGCGGTGCGCGCGCCGGCACGCCAGGGTGTAGGCGAGGTCCGGCAAGGTGACGTCGTCGTGCGCCTGGACCCACCGCGCGAGCCGGTCGGCGGTGCGCCGCAACTCGTCGGCCGAGGAGGATGACACCGTGAAAAACCATGGGGCCACTGATGATTCGGCGGGCACACCCTCGTTGGCGATGGGGTGCGAAGTCTGTTCCGGTGATTCTTCCAAGATTGCGTGGACGTTGGTTCCCGAGAGCCCGTATGACGACACCGCTGCCCGCCGAGGATGATGTCGGGTGGTGGGCCATGGGGTGTTCTGTTGTGGCACAAAGAGTTTAGTGTCGATGCGGGCCATCTCGTCGGGCAGTCGAGTGAAGTGCAGATTCTGGGGGACCACACCGTGCTGAAGGGCCAGAACCGCTTTCATCAGCCCCAGTGGTCCGGAGGCGGACTGGGCATGTCCGAAGTTGGCCTTCACCGTGGCCAGCGCGCAAGGACCGTCGATGCCGTAGACGTTGGCCAGGCTGGCGTATTCGATGGGGTCGCCCACCGGGGTGCCGGGCCCGTGTGCTTCCACCATGCCGATGCTGCGGGCGTCGACGGCCGCAGCGGCCAACGCCGCCCGATACACCGCGGTCTGCGCTGTCACCGATGGCGTGGCGATGTTCAGGCTGTGGCCATCTTGATTGGCGGCGGTGCCGCCGATCACGGCCAGGATCCGATCACCGTCGCGCAGCGCGTCGGGCAGGCGTTTGAGTAGCACCACTACGCAGCCTTCGGAGGACACGAACCCGTCGGCGGCGACGTCGAAGGCGTGGCAGCGTCCGGTGGGAGACAACATGCCCTGGGCCGACCCCGCGGCCGCCTTCCGGGGATCCAACGCCACGTGGGCCCCGCCCGCCAGGGCAAGGTCGCTTTCGCCCTCGTGCAGGCTGCGACAGGCCAGGTGCACCGCGGTCAGGCCGGAAGAACAGGCGGTATCCACTGTGATCGCGGGACCGTGGACGCCGAGCGCATAAGCGATCCGCCCCGAACCCATGCTGAAGCTGGTGCCGGTAAAGCCATACGGCCCTTCTGTGGCGTGCGCGTCGGCGGACAGTAAGTGGTAGTCGCCGAACGTCAATCCGACGAATACCCCAGTCAGGGAGTCCGCTATCGTCTCCAGACTCAGACCGGCATGCTCCATGGCCTCCCAAGAGGTTTCGAGCAACAAGCGGTGCTGCGGGTCGATCGCGGTCGCCTCGCGCTCGCTGATCCCGAAGAATTCGCAGTCGAAGCCGTATACGTCATCGAGGAACGCGCCCCACTTCGACACCGACCGACCCGGCACCCCCGGCTCGGGGTCGTAGTATTCGTCGACGTCCCAGCGGTCGGGCGGGACTTCGGTCACCAGGTCAGCGCCCTGCAGCAACGCTTCCCATAGCTCCTCGGGGGAGTCGATCCCCCCGGGAAGTCGGCAGGCCATACCGAGAATCGCAACCGGGGTTACATGTGCGGTGTCCGCACGGGGCAACGGACCGGATGAAGTTGAGCCGTACACACCATCAGAAACCATTCCGTGTCCTCACACGAACGACCAAGTAGCCTCGCCTGCTTCCCGTGCGCAAGGCGTGAAACCTACTGGATTACCCCACGTGTCGACGTCTGCTCATCGCATGGCCTTGCCGATACTCTAGGCGATCGATGCTCATCGGAAGGGCCGTTCGACGTGAAGAGCTGGTCGCCTGCCCAGAGGTATTGGTTCGCTTCTATGCGCTGCTGGAACGAGCCGGCCATTCTCTTGATGTGCGGATAGGAAATGATAGAAACTTTCCGTGCGCTAACACTTACGGGCTATCGGCGCCCCCTCGTCGATGTCACCGCCACCCTGCCGTAGTTAAGTTACTCGTTATCACATCGGTGTTTCCAAGTGTCGCTCAATTGGGCCCGCGGCCTAGCGGTAGGTCTTAGTAAAAGATTCGAATATGCGATCCGCGGAGATCTCTCGACTTTGCTCCAAGCTGACCGCTTCGACAAGCAGAGGCCATTTATTCTCGCCAGCTCGTTCCAAGGCACTTCTCCCGCCACCAGTTATATTCAAGAGTACGAGTGAATCAGGCGACACAGAGCCATCATTGACCGCGTTACGCAAACATGCGACTGCCACAGCCGGTCCGGGCTCGATATCTACGCCCTCGACCTCCGCAAACAGGTTCCTCGCTTCCTGAACTTGCCGAGCGGTCGCGGTTCTAACATTCCCTTTACTGTCAGCAAGAGCATCTCTTACACCCCCTTTGATGCGTACCAGTGGCTTAGGGTTGGTTAGCTCGTCAGCGTAGGGAACTGCGCCATTACCGTTGGCATGAATTCCAGTCGGCAAATCCTCAACCAAGTGCGTACCCAGTTCTGAGGCGATGGGGGCGAGCTCAGCATTTTGACACAGGGTCAACCGTGGTATCCGCTGGCCCGTCGGCTGCAATCGCCTGCTTGCCTCCCATGCCGCGATCGCTCCAGCGCCACTGCCGACGGCTTGAAAATAATGCTCGGGCAGGCTTCCTATTTCCTCGAAGGCCGCCAACATGACCGTCGCCAGCCCGTCGCGTGTGGCAACGTTTAGAGCTCCCCCGGGCCAAACCCAGCCGAATCGGCTACATAGGAACTGCCCAAAGTCGATCGCGTCCCGGTAGGAACCCTTCTCGACGCATACGACCCTGACACTGCAGCCGATCTCTCCCGCAAACCGGATCCTGTCTAGACCAAATTCCGGAACCACCACAACGCAGGGTCTTTCGGCCAGGGAAGATATCCGAGCCAACGCTGCCGCGGTATTTCCGACGGAGGCTATTACCATCGGGGGCGACGACGGTGGAAGCCGAGCTATCAACACGTTTGCTTCAAGCTCCTTGAAGGTACCGGTTGAGAATCGGATTCCGCGTTGGGGCCAATACCCACTGAATGCGATCCAGAGGTTCTTCATGCCGAGTTCTCGGGCAAGCGCCTCCGAGCGGAATACGATGCAGCTTTGGGCGTTATCTAAGAGCCCGGAATTGAGGGGAAGCCATGCAGCATATCTGGCCAACCCCGACGCTTGAGCATTTTGCACGAAGCGCCCCATGGGATACCGCGTTGTGAGAACCGCGTCTTCGTGTTCTCCGTCGCAACGTAGACGGTACCCATCATCGTCGTAGGACTTACCACATGCTGTGCATACGAGCTTGTGGGATGTATCTCGGCTCGTACGCGTTTGGTGTTCTTCGACCATCATTTCCCTGCGCAATTCCCCCACGACGGCGCCAACACGTTCGAGCCGTGGACGTAGTCGGTACGCGTCAACGCCGCGGCACTGGGATGCATGCTCGCTTGTTCGCGGACCGTGTCCGGAACGGAAGTCCCCACCACGGCAAAAGGTTATCGTGATCGTCGCCGTCGCTGCACATCAAAAGCGGATTTTCAATCGCTGATTCGTCCAGGCAGCGAGGTGCCGGTCAGGACATCAGGTCGTTGCGCGCCGGCACGGTATCGCCGGGCGGATCCGTTGGCTTCGTCACGGCGACTCGGCGGCACATGTTGGTTCGCTGGTCGTCGGGTCGCGTGGTGCGCCGTTACGGGTAGTCGTAACTGCAGGTTTTGCGCGCGGTGGCGGGAAGACCAACGGAAGCAAGGTATTTCGTTTTTGATAGCAACATTTTGGGGTTCGGGGCCCTGCTGGGTTGAGGTCGCCAGCGTCGATCGTCGTAGGCGAACCTACGCGTTGGATAAGCGCGGCAAGTCTGCGGCCGAAAAGAAGGGGTGCTGAAAGTAGGCATCGCATTCGTTACGGCTATCTGTGACGTTACGTGAGCGCCGCGGATGCGGTTTCCACGGTGCTTTTGGGAAGCCAGTTCGGCTGGTGCCGCTGAAAAGACGGTGCGTGCATCGCAACTGTGCGGCGGTGCGGGCGCGTGGACAGAATCCGACGGCAGCCGATCTTCTGGGCTCGGTGCCGGTTGGGGTTTGGTGTCTGTGCCGGAAACCATGGCCGGGGGAGGTGGTTCGCAGTGCGGGTGCAGCCTCTGGTGATCTGGTCGCGCAGCCCCGCAACATATTTGGGCATCGCGGTGGCCTTGACATAGGGGTTGTTTGGACCCGAGGCCTGTCGAGGATGCCGGCGTAATGATGCTGAGTAGTGCGGCGCGAGGTGATCGGCGTGCCTGGCGGCGGTGTAGCGGCCGCAAGCCAGATGTAGCTGTTAATTGCGCAGGGATGGCGCCCGAATACCGCACCGTGCGAAGCCATCCCCGAAGGTGGTGCGCACGCGACTGCGCAGTGCGGGATCTGGCATCACAGGGTAATGGAGTTTTGTGGAAAATTTCGGGACGGGGCGTCTGGGGCTGTCGTATGGTTTGGACGGACCATTTACTTTGACTAGACGGTCTGGGGGACCGGGTGAGTATCAATCCGTTTGATGACGACAATGGCAGTTTTTTGGTCTTGGTCAATGATGAGGAACAGCACAGTCTGTGGCCGGTCTTTGCTGACGTTCCGGCTGGTTGGCGGGTGGTGTTCGGCGAGGCCGATCGCGGGGCGTGTCTGGACTACATCGAGCAGAATTGGCCCGACATTCGGCCTAAGAGTCTGCGCGAGAGGCTAGGTAGGTAGCGGGCCGGGCTGCTGATCGGTAAACCGTTGGGCTGGTGGACTCGGATGGAACTCGGCGACCGGGTACTTCCGCTGACGCGTGGTCAGTTAGATATCTGGCTTGCCCAAGAACTTGCCCAGCACACAGGCCATCGTGGTACGGAGTGGCAGCTCGGACTGTTGGCCAGGGTCGAGGGCCGCGTCGACCGGGAGTCTTTACAGCAGGCGATTCGCCAGGTGGTGCGTGAGGCTGAACCGGGCAGGGCCGCGTTTTGTGAGGTAGATGGCCAGGTTGTGCAGCGGGTGAT
>NZ_LZJM01000314.1:0-8973 GCF_001667665.1 Mycobacterium sp. E342 | reverse complement strand
GAGCCCGAAGCCCTGGTCACATCGGTCACTTCCGCCCCCGTGTCGGGGAATCGTCGATGTGCCCGCCTCACAGCGACTTTCGCCTCGCAGGGGTTGGGGCTCGCGGAGGGTGAGTCACATCCGCCACACTGGCCCCTGGCCGGACGAATCGACGAGTTGCCCGCCTCACAGCGACAACCTCGCCGCCTGCCGCAGAGCCAGCACGCGTTGGTGGATTCGGTACTCGGTAGAGCGCGGGATCAGTCTCGGCCCGTAGCGTCCGCGGCCCATGCGACGCACCCTGCCTCGGCCGATCTCCCATCGCAAGGCATCGGAGATGACCTTCGATGCCCTGCCGCGGATCTGAAAACCCTGCCCGGTAAGGGCTTCGATCATCTCACCGACGGTCGCCGGCCCGTGGTGCGCAAGGTGCATCGTCAGCACGTAGCGCAGCTCGATTCCCTGGATATTCATCGCCGTACCATGGCATACCGGTCCGACAACCCAGTTGTCGCTGTGAGGCGGGCACATCGCCGCTCCCTCCGGCGAGAAACACGTGTGGCCGCTGTGACTCAACCCGATCGCCCAAGCCCAACAGTTGGCGGTTGTCGCTGTGAGGCGGTCAACTCGCCGCTCCCTCCGGCGAGAAACGCATGTGGCCGCTGTGACTCAGCCCGCGATAGACAACACGATCCCGTCCAGGATGTCGTGCTCGCTGACGGTCAGCTCGTCGATGCCGGCGCGGGCGCGCAACTCGCGCGCCAACTCCTCGACCACGATCGCGCCACCACCGATCACGTCCGCCCGCCCCGCGTGCATGGGCCCCAACGCGGCGCGCTCGGACCGGGTCATGCCGATCAGCCGCTCGCACACCGCCAGCAGGTCGCCGCCGGGAACGCGCGAAAGATGAATGGCCGCAGAGTCATACGCCGTCATGTTGTGGGCCAGCGCGGACAGCGTGGTCATCGTCCCGGCCAGCCCGACCCAGGTCCGCGCGCCCTCAACGGGCACCACGCCCAGCGCGACGTCCAGCCGCTCGCGCACCACCGCTCGGGCCGCGGCCACCTCCTCGGGCGTCGGCGGGTCCGAGTGCAGGCAGCGCTCGGTCAGCCGCACGCAGCCGATGTCGGCCGAGTAGCTCGCCGCCACCGAGTCACCACCCACGACGATCTCGGTGGATCCTCCCCCGAGGTCCACCACCACGAAAGGCCCAGCCGCAGGGTCTAATTCGCCGACGGCACCGCGGAACGACAGGGCGGCCTCCTCGGCTCCGGTGATCACCTCCGCCACCGCGCCCGGCACCACCGCGCCCAGCACGTCGGCCGTCATCTCAAAGAAGACGTCGCGATTGGCGACGTCGCGAGCGGCCGAGGTGGCCACCATCCGCACCCGCTCGACGCGGTGGCGGCTGAGCAGAGCGGCGTAGTCGGTCAGCGCCTCCCGGGTCCGCGCGATCGCCTCCGGCGCGAACTGACCGGTCGCGTCGACACCCTGGCCCAGCCGCACGATCCGGGTCTCCCGGTGCACGTCGCGCAGGCGCCCGTCGGCCACGTCGGCGATCAGCAACCGAATCGAGTTGGTGCCGCAGTCGATTCCGGCGAGCCTGCTCACCACTGCCCGGCCACCAGAATCCCGGTCATCGCGGGCTCGGGCGCCAGAATGGCCAGCGCCTCGTCGCCGAGCGGGTTGCAACCCGGCCCCTTGGCCAACGAGTGCGCGATCAGCACATGCAGGCACTTGACCCGGTCCGGCATTCCTCCCCCGGAAAATGTGGTGCCCAACGGCTCGATCGCGTCCCGCTCGGCCAGATATGACTCGTGGGCCCGCCGATATGCGGCCGCCAATTCGGGGTCGTGCCGCAGCCGTTCGGACATCTCGCGCATCAGCCCCGTCGTCTCCAGCCGGCTTGCGGCGGCGGTCAGCACCGGATGTGTCAGGTAGTACAACGTCGGAAAGGGCGTGCCGTCAGGTAGTTTCGGCGCGGTCTTCACCACTCCGGGATCACCGTTGGGGCAGCGGTAGGCGATATCGAGCACGCCGCGCGGCTCACGCCCGAGCTGACGCGCCACGGCTTCCAGGTCGGCACGCTCAACCACCGGGCGCCGTGGGGTTCGGTGCGGCCGGCGGGACGGGACCGCCCGGGCCGGGTTCGGGTGAGGGCGCATTGGCCGGCGGCAGGTGCGGCGCGTCGGCGATGGTGTGCCACAGCGAGGTGTACCAGGGATCGGTGTTGGCGGGCTTCGCCGCCTGCCCCCCGGGTTCGGACGGGGTCGCCGCCGAAGGCGGAAGCTGCACCTGGAACGGAATGTCGCCGGGCTTCACGAATCCGAGCCGCTCGCGCGCCTGCGCAGCGATGTAGGCCGGATCGCCGAGCTTGGCCTTCCTCTGCTCGAGGTCGGCGATCTGCCGACGCAGCGCGGCTTCGCTCGCCGTCAACTGATTCATCTCCGTGCGCTGCGCGAAATAGGTGCGCACCGGGCCGGCGATGGTCAACGTCAGCACGCAGATCACCGCGGCCAGCACCGCCGCACGCCGGGCGGTGAAACCCAGCCGCTGCTCGGACCGTTGCTCGACGGACTCGGCGACCTGCCGCTTGATCGGCTCGACCACATGCTCGAAAGCCGACCGCGCGCTGGCCTGCTTCGCGGTCGGCGAGGGCTTGGCGGCCGGCTTGGTGGTGCGGCGGCGCCGAACCGGATCCCCGGCCTTCCCCGGACGCGATGCCGGGGAGCGCCGTTTGGGATCCGGCTTGGCGGGCAAGCTATTTGGCCTCCGGCGCATACCGCGGGAACGCCAGATCGCCGGCGTAGCGCGCGGCGTCGCCCAGCGCCTCCTCGATCCGCAGCAGCTGGTTGTATTTGGCGACCCGCTCGCTGCGGGCGGGCGCACCGGTCTTGATCTGCCCGCTGCCGACGGCCACCGCCAGGTCGGCGATCGTGGTGTCCTCGGTCTCGCCGCTGCGGTGGCTCATCATGGTGCGGTACCCGCTGTGGTGGGCGAGCGAAACGGCGTCGAGCGTCTCGGTCAGCGTGCCGATCTGATTCACCTTGACCAGCAACGCGTTTGCGACGCCCTTCTCGATGCCTTCCTCGAGGCGCTCGGGATTGGTGACGAAGATGTCGTCGCCGACGATCTGCACGCGGTCACCGATCGACGCCGTCAGCGCGGCCCAGCCGGCCCAATCGTCCTCGGACAGCGGGTCTTCGATGGACACCAGCGGATAAGAGCCGAGCAGCCCGGCGTAGAACTCCGCCATCTGCTCGGCGCTGCGGGTGCTGCCCTCGAAGGCGTATCCGGTGCCGTCGGTGTAGAACTCGGTGGCGGCGGCGTCCAGGGCCAGCGCCACATCGACGCCCAGCTTGAAACCGGCCGACTCGATGGCCCGGCCGATCAGGTCCAGCGCGGCGGTGGTGCCGGCCACGTCGGGCGCGAAACCGCCCTCGTCCCCCAGGCCGGTGCTCAGGCCCTCCTTCTTCAGCACCGACTTGAGCGAGTGGTACACCTCGGCGCCCCAGCGCAATGCTTCGGCGAAGCTCGGCGCGCCGATCGGTGCCACCATGAATTCCTGGATGTCGACGGCGGTGTCGGCGTGCGCGCCGCCGTTGAGGATGTTCATCATCGGCACCGGCAGGATGTGCGCGTTCGGCCCGCCGATGTAGCGGAACAGCGGCAGCTCGGCGGAGTCGGCGGCGGCCTTCGCGACGGCCAGCGACACACCGAGGATGGCGTTGCCGCCCAGCCGGGACTTGTCGGGGGTTCCGTCGAGGTCGACCAGCGCCTGGTCCACCAACCGCTGGTCGTCAGCGGCCAGCCCGATGACCGCCGGGCCGATCTCGTCGAGAACGGCCTCTACCGCCTTTTGCACTCCCTTTCCGCCGTAACGCGCACCACCGTCGCGCAACTCGACGGCCTCGTGCTCACCGGTCGACGCGCCGGACGGCACCGCCGCGCGGGCAAACGTCCCGTCCGCTAGGGCGATCTCGACCTCGACCGTCGGGTTGCCGCGGGAATCGAGGATCTCGCGGGCCCCGACCTGCTCGATAATCGGCACTGAGTTTCTCCTTGTGTTCCGTAGCTGGTGCCGGCCTCGCCGCCGTTAGCGTAAAGCCTGGTACATCCTGCTACAGCGGGTGACCCGCCGCATAAGCGGTCGCCCAGTCGCGCACCGCCCGCGCGTAGACACCGGAGTTGTTGTAGGCCCGCAGCGCGGTGATCCAGCCGCGCGGTGTGGCCAGATCCTTTCCCCGCCAACACAGGTAACCGGCCG
The DNA here is from genome assembly GCF_001667665.1 of Mycobacterium sp. E342. NCBI lineage: Bacteria > Bacillati > Actinomycetota > Actinomycetes > Mycobacteriales > Mycobacteriaceae > Mycobacterium > Mycobacterium sp. E342. The sequence goes on along the minus strand of NZ_LZJM01000314.1, from coordinate 4,727 downwards.
CCGCGAGCGCCGCATCGTCGATGTTGTCCGGGCTGACGCGGCCGTCGTTGTGCGCGTCCACGCCGTACAACCGCCAGGTCTCAGGGATGAACTGCATCGGGCCCATGGCGCGCACCACCCCGTCGTCGTCCGTCGCCGGTTCCTCGCTGTCGACGATGCGCAGGGTGCCGCCACTTCCGTCCAGGCGGACGCCGCGAATCGGGGGGCTGACATCCCCGTTGGGCGCCAGCCGCGCGCCGCGGTAGGTGCCGTGGTGGCTCTCGACCTGCCCGATGCCCGCCAGCGTGGTCCATGCGATGTGGCACTTCGGGTTCTCAACCTCGGCGACCCGGGCGGCGTACGCGTAAGCCTCCAATGCGATCACGGGAATCTCCAAGGTGGCCGACCGTTGTTCGGCCCAGGCCCGAAGCTGGTCCGCGGGCCGGCCGCTGGCGTGCGTGTCCACCGGCGGCACCGGAGCCCCGGCCGGCGGCGGGACGCCCTCCGGAATGAACAGGCTGAGCTGCCATGTGCAGCTGGAGGCCAGCAGCATCGCAGTCGCGCCGATCACGGCGGCCGCGCGCAACCAACGCCTCGGCGACACCATGCTGGTTAAAGCTCCCTCGGACTCCCCTGCACCAACTTCCGCCCCACCATCGTCCCATGGGTTCCAGTGCGCCCGGCCGCGTTCGGGCTCCAGCGCACGATCAGGCGTCGTCGGCCGCGGCGTCCACCGCGGATTCCTCGACCGCCCCGTCGGGCGCGGCCGGCGCATCGGCGGCGGCCCCGCCCGAGGGCCAGTGCTCACGCCACTCGTCTTCCGTGATCTCCCCGAGCGGGGCCACGTCGAACTCCTCGGGGACGCCGACGCCGCGGCGTGTGGCGGCGATCGCCCGCTCGACCTCGCGGACCGTGTCCACGAACTCCAGCACGGCCGTGCGCAACGCACTTTCCGCGTCGCCGTCGGCCGACACGGAAACAGAGGTGATCTCGGCGGGAACGAGGTCGGCGGGTAGGCCGGCCTTCCGGGCCCGCTCGATCACCTTCTGCGCCAGGGCCAGCGCCGGCTGCCCGGTGTGCACGTCGTCCATCACGGATTTCCGCGGCTTTTCGGCCGCCTTGCGCTCTTCCCACTGGGCCAGCTGCTCTTCCAGCGAAATGGTCTGCCCCGCAAGCACACCCGGAACCCGGTTGCCCAGCTTCCGCATCAGTGTGAGCGCGACGTCGTCGATGGTAAAGGGCAGCTGCGGGGCATCTTCGGCGATGCGCGCATGAAAGAGCACCTGCAGCAACACGTCGCCGAGTTCTTCCCGTAGCTGGTCGGCGCTACCGCTGCGCACCGCGTCCAGCAGTTCGTAGGTCTCCTCCAGCAGGAATCGGCGCAAGGAGTCGTGGGTTTGCTCGCTCTCCCACGGACCGGCGGTGCGCAGCTTGTCCATCATCGCGACCACGTCGACCAGACGTTCGCCGCGCGGCGTCTCCGGCGCGGAGATCAATCGCGCGCCCGCCGACAGCCGGGCGGTGACGGCGGGATGGTCGGGGTCCGACGACAGCAGCACCGGCGCCGGATCATCGGGGTCCCCGGCATGCACGGGGCGCGCCGCGGGCAGCGACCACGGCACCGCGACGGGCATCTCCTCGGTGTACTGCACCTCTCCGCCGAGGTGCTCAATGGCCTCGACGGGCACCAGCGACGGGCGACGCGGGTCGCACAAGACGACGATCATGGGCGCCCCTCCTCTCCCCCGCAAGCGGGAGGTACCCCCACATCGCTTCGTCCCCCGCAAGCGGGTGGTACCCCCACTGCATCGTCGCCGGCGCGGATCATCGCGCTTGCCGCTCCTCACTGGACATCGGTGCAGGTGACCCCGTTATACCAATATCGGTCTGGGGCCTACCTTCCAGCGCGGTCACCAGGTTGGCCACCATCTGCACCAACTCGACGTCGCGGATGCGCGCCGCGCCGACCCCGCCGGCCCGCGGGATGGGCACCTGCACGGTGGACGTCGTGGCGCGGTAACTCGCGGCCGGATACATCCGCTTGAGCCGCACCTGGGCCGAGTCGAGCAGCGTCATCGGCGACAACCGCACAGTCGCCGCCGACGGGGCAGACACCTCGGTGATGCCGGCGGCGCGGCACAGCAGCCGCAACCGCGCGACCGCCACCAGGCGCAGTGCCGGTTCGGGCAGCGCACCGTAGCGGTCGACGAGTTCCTCGATCACGGCGCCGATGGCCGCGTCATCCGAAGCGGCGGCCAGGCGACGGTAGGCCTCCAGCCGGAGCCGGTCGCTGGCGATGTAATCCGGCGGCAGGTGCGCGTCCACCGGCAGGTCGATGCGCACGTCCTTGGGCTCCTCGGCGGTGGTCACCGTCTGCCCGTCGGCGGCGGCCCGATAGGCCTCCACTGCCTCGCCCACCAGCCGCACATACAGGTCGAAGCCGACGCCGGCGACGTGCCCGGACTGCTCGACGCCCAGCACGTTGCCGGCGCCGCGGATCTCGAGGTCCTTCAGCGCCACCGCCATGCCGGCGCCCAACTCGTTGTTCTGCGCGATGGTCGCCAGCCGGTCGTACGCCGTCTCGGTCAGCGGTGTGTGCGGCGGATAGAGGAAGTAGGCGTAGCCGCGCTCGCGGCTGCGTCCGACCCGGCCCCGCAGCTGGTGCAGCTGGGACAGCCCGAAGGTGTCGGCGCGCTCGACGATCAGCGTGTTGGCGTTGGAGATGTCCAGCCCCGTCTCCACGATCGTGGTGCAGACCAGGATGTCGTACTCGCGGTTCCAGAATCCCTGCACGGTGCGTTCCAGCCGCTCCTCGGGCATCTGCCCGTGCGCGACGACGACGCGCGCCTCGGGCACCAGCTCGCGGACCCGGGCCGCCGCGCGGTCGATCGAGCTGACCCGGTTGTGCACGTAGAACGCCTGGCCGTCGCGCAGCAACTCGCGCCGCAGCGCCGCCGCGACCTGCTTGTCGTCGTGCGGGCCGACGTAGGTCAGCACGGGATACCGCTCCTCGGGCGGGGTGAGGATCGTCGACATCTCGCGGATACCGGCCAGGCTCATCTCCAGGGTGCGCGGGATCGGGGTGGCGCTCATGGTCAGCACGTCGACGTGGGTGCGCAGCGACTTGATGTGCTCCTTGTGCTCGACGCCGAACCGCTGCTCCTCGTCGACCACCACCAAGCCCAGGTCCTTCCACCGCACCCCGGTCTGCAGCAGCCGGTGCGTGCCGATCACGACGTCGACCGACCCGTCGGCCATTCCCTCGATCACGGCGCGGGACTCGGCGTTGTCGGTGAACCGCGACAGACCCTTGACAGTCACCGGGAAGCCGGCCATCCGGTCGGTGAACGTCTGCAGGTGCTGGTCGGCCAGCAGCGTGGTGGGCACCAGCACGGCGACCTGCTTGCCGTCCTGCACCGCCTTGAACGCGGCCCGGACCGCGATCTCGGTCTTGCCGTAGCCGACGTCGCCGCAGATCACCCGGTCCATCGGGATCGGCTTCTCCATGTCGGCCTTGACCTCGGTGATGGCGGTGAGCTGGTCGACGGTCTCGGTGAAGCCGAACGCGTCCTCCATCTCGGCCTGCCACGGGGTGTCCGGCGCGAACGCGTGTCCGGGGCTGGCCTGGCGCTTGGCGTACAGCGCGACGAGCTCGCCGGCGATCTCGCGCACCGCGCGGCGCGCCTTGGTCTTGGTGTTGGCCCAGTCGCTGCCGCCCAGCTTGGAAAGCGCCGGCGCCTGCCCGCCGACGTATCGCGACAGCTGGTCCAGCGAGTCCATCGGGACATACAGCTTGTCCGACCCACCGCCGCGCTTGCTGGACGCGTATTCGAGCACCAGGTACTCCCGGCGGGCGCCGCCGACGGTGCGTTCGGTCATCTCGACGAACCGGCCGATGCCGTGCTGGTCGTGCACCACCAGGTCGCCGGCCGTCAGCGCCAGCGGGTCGACGGTGTTGCGGCGCTTGGCCGCCAGCCGCTTGCCCTCGACGGCGGTGGCCCGGCTGCCGGTCAGGTCGGTCTCGGTGATGATGACCAGGTTGGCGCCGGGGATGATCACGCCGTCGTGCAGCGGGCCCTTGAGGACGCTGACGATCCCCGGTTTGAGCGTGGTGTCCGCCGCGTCCGGTTCCAGCATGGCGGCGGGGGTGTCGGAATCGGCGAGCCGCTCGACCACCCGATGCGCGGTCCCGACGCCGGGCGCGACCACCGCGGCGTAGCCACCGGTCGAGACGTGGGCGCGCAGCATGGCGAAGACGCCGTCGATGTCGTGTTGATGTCCGCGGGCCGACGGCGCCGCCCGGATGTCCAGCTCCACCGCCGACTCGTCGGACAACTGGCTCAGCGTCCACCACGGATGACCGGACTTCGCCGCCGCGGCGTGCACGTCGTCCAGTTCGGCGAAGCCCGATCCGCCGAACTGCGTCACGTCCACGGGCGCGTCCGTGCCCAGCGCCGCGACCGACCAGGACGCCTCGAGGAATTCGCTGCCCGTCTTGATCAGGTCCGCCGCCCGGGTCCGCACCTTCTCGGGGTCGCACAGCAGCACCGGCGTTCCCTCGGCAAGCTGGTCGGTCAGCAGCACGTGCTCGCCGGGCCGCAGCACCGGCAGCAGCGCCTCCATGCCGTCGACCGCGATACCCTCGGCCAGCTTGGCCAGCATGTCGGTGACGCTGCCGGTGATGGCGGGCTCGGCGCCCGAATGCCGGGCGGCCAGCGCGGCGGCCCGTGCGCGGACGTCGTCGGTCA
>NZ_LZJM01000313.1:0-9707 GCF_001667665.1 Mycobacterium sp. E342 | reverse complement strand
CGGTCAGCGTCGTCTCCCTCGGCTCCCGGCACGGCACCGTCGGGGACTACCCGCGGGTGTATGACTCGGAGATCGGGACCCCGCCGTATGCGGGCCGGCGCGAAACCTGGTTGATCATGCGGCTGTCGATCATCGACAACACGCAAGCGTTGCGCTGGCGGACAACCGTTGGCGCCGCGGCCATTTCGGTGGCGCAGCGCATCGCGGGCCTGCTGCGCTGCCAGGGGCTGCGGGCCAAGGTGGCCAACGCCACCGACCTGGCGGAGCTGGATCGCCGGCTGGGGTGTGACGCGATCGAGGGGGACACGCAGCGATGGAAGGCCATCCGCGGTGAGGGCGGCTGGATGACGACCTACGCGTATCCGGCCGAGGCGATCAACTCGCGCGTCCTGTCGCAGGCGTGGACACTGCGCGTCGACGAGGTCATCCAGAACGTGACCGTGTACCCGGATGCGACCTGCACAGCGACCATCACCGTGCGCACACCGACACCGGCTCCCACCCCGCCCAGCGTGATCCTGCGCCGGCTCAACGGGGAACAGGCCGCCGCCGCGGCGGCCAACATGTGCGGCCCGCGGCCCCACCTGCGGGCGCTGCGTCCCAGCCCGCTGCCCGAGCACCTGCTCACCGAGATCGGCCCGTCGGGCGTGCTGATCGGGAAGCTGAGCAACGGGGACCGGCTCATGATCCCTGTCACCGACGCCGGCGAGCTGTCAAGGGTTTTCGTGGCCGCCGACGATCCGATCGCCAAGCGCATCGTGATCCGCACCGCCGGCGCCGGCGAGCGGGTCTGCGTGCACACCCGCGACATGACGCGCTGGGCCACCGTGCGGATGCCCGAGATCAGCGTCGTCAGCACCGTACGGCCCGCGCCGCGCACCACCGTCAGCGTGGTGGAGCACGTCTCTCCGATCTCGCCCACCCCGCGACCCGCGACCGTGATCACCGTCGCGCCGTCGGGCACCAGGCTGCCAGAAGGGCACCGGCACAACTTCGAGGTGATCATCGAACAGGTTGGCCCCGCGATGGTGCGGGTCAGCGCGGCGGGCCAGGACTGGCTCGTCGAGATGGACATGTTCCGCGCCGAGAACCGCTACGTGAGTCTCGAGCCGGTCACCATGTCGGTCACATAGGACGTCAAAGAGTTTGAGGCATAGTTCGATGAGCGCACACGATGGGTGATCTGCAAACCGCCCGTAGGCATTTCGACCGGGCCATGACCGTCAAGAGCAGGCAGGGCCGGGCGGCTGCGCTGCCCGACTTCGTCGCCGCCACCGACGCCGACCCGTCGATGGCCGACGCGTGGCTGGGCCGCATCGCGTGCGGCGACAACGACCTGGCCTCGCTGAAGAAGCTCTACGCCACCAGCGAGTGGCTGCACCGCGAGACGACCCGCATCGGGCAGACGCTGGCCGCGGAGATCCAGCTGGGCCCCTACATCGGGATCACGGTGACCGACGCGTCCCAGGTGGGGCTCGCGTTGTCGTCGGCGCTGACCATCGCCGGGGAATACGCCGAGGCCGACCGGCTGCTCGCCAATCGCGACCTGCTGGATTCCTGGGCCAATTACCAGTGGCACCAGCTGGCCCGGGCGTTCTTGATGTACACCACGCAGCGCTGGCCGGACGTGTTGCTGACGGCCGCCGAGGAGCTGCCGCCGCAGGCCATCATCATGTCGGCCGTGACGGCGTCGATCTGCGCGCTGGCGGCCCACGCCGCCGCCCACCTGGGGCAGGGCAGGGTCGCACTGGACTGGCTGGACCGCGTCGACGTGATCGGGCAAACCAACGCGTCGGGCCGCTTCGACGCCGACGTGCTGACCGCCTCGATCGGGCCGGCCGATATCCCGCTGCTGGTCGCCGACCTGGCCTATGTCCGCGGGATGGTGCACCGCCAGCTGCGTGAGGAGGACAAGGCTCAGGTCTGGCTGTCCAAGGCGACCATCAACGGCGTCCTGACCGAGGCCGCGAAGGCGGCTCTGGCCGACCCCAACCTGCACTTGGTCGTCACCGACGAGGAAACCATTGCCAGCCGCACCGATCGGTGGGACGCGTCGACGGCCAAGAGCCGCGACGAGCTCGACGACGACGCCACCGCCGGGCGGCGCGCCGAGCTGCTCGCGGAGGGCCGCGCCCTGCTGGCCAAGCAGGTCGGGCTGGCGGCGGTCAAGCAGGCCGTGTCGGCGCTCGAAGACCAGCTCGAAGTGCGGATGATGCGCCTCGAGCACGGCCTGCCGGTGGAGGGGCAGACCAACCACATGCTGCTGGTGGGTCCGCCCGGCACCGGTAAAACCACCACCGCGGAGGCGCTGGGCAAGATCTACGCGGGCATGGGGATCGTGCGGCACCCCGAAATCCGCGAGGTCCGCCGGTCGGACTTCTGCGGCCACTACATCGGGGAGTCGGGGCCGAAGACCAACGAGCTGATCGAAAAGTCGCTGGGCCGAATCATTTTCATGGACGAGTTCTATACCCTGGTCGAGCGGCACCAGGACGGCACACCCGACATGATCGGCATGGAGGCCGTCAACCAGCTGCTCGTCGCGCTGGAAACGCACCGCTTCGACTTCTGTTTCATCGGTGCGGGCTACGAGGACCAGGTGGACGAATTCCTCACCGTGAACCCCGGTTTGGCGGGCCGGTTCAACCGCAAGCTGCGGTTCGAGTCGTATTCGCCGGCCGAGATCGTCGAGATCGGTCAGCGCTACGCGGCACCGCGCGCCAGCAAGCTCGACGACGCCGCGCGCGAGGCGTTCCTGGACGCGGCCACCACCATCCGCAACTACACCACGCCCGGGGGGCGGCACGGCATCGACGCCATGCAGAACGGGCGGTTCGCTCGCAACGTCATCGAACGCGCGGAGGGCTTCCGGGACACCCGTGTGGTCGCGCAGAAGCGCGCCGGCCAGGAGGTCACGGTCGAGGATCTGCAGATCATCACCGCGCCCGACATCGAGGCCGCGGTGCGCAGCGTCTGTTCGGACAACCGTGACATGGCGGCCATCGTCTGGTAATCACCGCACGCCGCAAAAGCATCCAGGACGTGGCCCGAGGCGCTTAGGATGCTCGCAGGCCCGCGGCCGGTCGCCACAGCCGCCGCGGCTGAGCGAATGGAGCGTCCGGCGGTGCACCGTATCTTCTCGATCACGGTGGCCCTCGCGTTCCTGTTGCTCACCGCGCCGCCGGCCTCGGCGGTCGCCCCGCCCACGATCGACCCGGGCGCGATGCCGCCGGACGCAACAGGACCCGACCAGCCCCTGGAGCAACGCCGCGTCTGCCGGGCACCGCTGACGTTGCCCGGCACCAACTTTCACGACGCCCCGTGGGCCAACGCCTACCTGGGGGTCGGCCAGGCGCAGAAATTCGCCACCGGCGCCGGGGTGACGGTCGCCGTCATCGACACCGGTGTGGATCCCTCGCCACGGGTCCCGGCCGAGCCGGGGGGCGACTTCGTCGTCCCCGACGGCGACGGCCTGTCCGACTGCGACGCCCACGGCACGCTGACGGCGTCCCTCATCGCCGGCCGGCCGTCGCTCACCGACGGATTCGTCGGTGTCGCGCCCGACGCGCGGCTGATCTCGGTGCGCCAGACGTCGGAGGCCTTCGAGCCGAAGGACAACCAGGCGAACCAGAACGATCCCAACGCCTCACCGGCGGCCGGGTCGGTCCGCAGCCTGGCCCGCGCGGTGGTGCACGCGGCCAACCTGGGCGCCGGCGTGATCAACATCAGCGAAGCGGCCTGCTTCAAGGTGCACAAACCGGTCGACGAATCCACCCTGGGCGCCGCGCTCAATTACGCGGTCAACGTCAAGGGCGCGGTCGTCATCGTCGCGGCCGGCAACACCGGCGGCGACTGCTCGCAGAACCCGCCACCGGACCCGTCGACGCCCACCGACCCCCGCGGCTGGGCGCAGGTGCAGACCATCGTCACGCCGGCTTGGTACGCGCCGCTGGTGCTGACCATCGGCGGCGTCGGCCAGAACGGCGCTCCGAGCCCCTTCTCCATGCACGGACCCTGGGTGGGTGCCGCGGCGCCCGCGGAGAACATCGTCGCCCTTGGCGACAACGGCGAGCCGGTGGACGCGTTGCCGGGCAAGGATGGTCCCGTCCCGATCGCCGGCACCTCCTTCGCCGCGGCCTACGTCTCCGGGGTGGCGGCGCTGATCCGGCAGAAGTTTCCGGAGCTGCCCCCGGCCCAGATCATCAACCGGATCACCGCCACCGCACGGCACCCCGGCGGCGGTGTCGACGATGTCGTGGGCGCCGGCATCGTCGACGCAGTCGCGGCGCTGACGTGGGACCTCCCGGCCGCGCCCACGAACGGCCCGTCGGTGAAGCGCATTCAACCCCCGGTGCCGGTACCGGGCCCCGATCATGGGCCGATCACGGGGGTGGCGCTGGGAATCGTGGGTCTCACCCTGGCCCTGGGGCTGGCCGCGCTGGCCGGACGAGCGCTGCGGCGGCGATGACGGCCATGAGATCCCTAAGGCTCCAGTTCAGCAGCACCTATGCCCTGTGGCTGGCGGTGCTGGCTCCGCCCTGCATTCTGCTGTTCCTCAGGACGCGCTACGCGTGGGCCGGCCCCACAGTGGTGGCGGTGGCGGTGCTGCTGGCGTTGGTGACCTTCCGCGGTCGGCGCCTACTCGGTTGGGTGGCAACGTTTTTCGCGTGGTCGGTGCGCCGCCGCCGGCCCCTTGTCGCGCCGTCGGAGCCCGTCGTGGGCGCCACGGTGCAGCCGGGTGACCACGTCGCGGTGCGCTGGAAAGGCAAAGTCCTGGTCGCGGTCATCGAACTCATTCCACGGCCGTTCACGCCGACGGTGATCGTCGACGGCAAGGCGCACACGGACGATGTGGTGGACACCCGGTTGCTGGAGCAGCTGTTGTCGGTGCATTGCCCCGATCTGGAGGCGGACGTCGTGTCGGCGGGTTACCGCGTCGCCAGGACTGCGGCGGCCGACGTGGTGAGCCTCTACGAGCAGCTGATGGGGTCGGACCCCGCACCGGCGCGCCGTCGGACCTGGATCATGGTCCGTGCCGACCCCCGTCGGACCCGCAAGTCGGCCGGGCGCCGCGACGCCGGCGTCGCGGGGCTGGTCCGCTATCTGGTGGCGTCGGCGACGCGGATCGCCGACGAGTTGGCCCGGCACGGGGTCGACGCGGTGTGTGGGCGCAGCTTCGACGACTTCGACCGGGCCACGGACATCGGCTTCGAACGGGAGAACTGGTCGACCATCAAGGGACGCGACAGCTTCACCACCGCCTACACCGCGCCCGGCGGCCCGGACGTGTGGTGGTCGGCTGCCGCCGACCACACCATCGTGCGGGTCCGCGTCGGGGCGGGGACGACGCCGCAATCCACCGTGTTGTTCACGACACCGGACAAGCCGAAGAAGTTGCGTGGGTTCACGCGGGTGTCCGGCGGCCAGCGCGCCGCGCTGCAAGGCCAGACCCTGGTCCGCGACCGCCACTACCAGCTGCCGATCGGATCGGCGGGCGTCCTCGTCGGCGAGACGGCAAGCCATTACCCGGTCTACCTGCCGTTCGACGACGCCGACGCGAGCATCCAATTGGGTGACGCCCGGATGTTCACCCAGTTCGTCCTGCGGGCTTCGGCGGCGGGCGGGACCGTCACGCTCGGGCCGCACTTCCGGGAATTCGCCGAACTCATCGGCGCACAGATCGGCGCGGAGGCCAAGGTGGCGTGGCCCAGCGCGACAAGCTATCTCGGCCGCCACCCGGGTGTCGACCGGGTTGTTTTGCGGCACAACATGGTCAGCACCCCCCGGCATCGGCAATTGCCGATCCGGCCGATCGCCCCGCCCGAGGAAAGCCGCTACGAACAAGCCCTGCCCGGGGCCGGCAGATCCGCGTCCTGAGCCCGCCACCGCTCGGCGCGCGCGATCGGCCGACCCGCTCTAGACTCAACCCCGGTTGTGGACCGAGGCCGTCGGCGGCCCACGCGACAAGACTCAACCAAGGTTAAGGACCTTCCCCCATGAGCACTCTCCGCATGAGCCCGGACACCCACCCTCAGGTGGCGCAGGCGCTCGACCAGTTGCAGCAGTTCACTTCCGCCCTCGAGTCCCAGATGCAGCGGACGCACACCCAAACCTTTACGGCCACAGACGAAGCCGAGACCGTCGAGGTGACCATCAACGGGCAGCGGTGCATCGTCGGCCTGAATATCGAGGATGGCCTGCTGCGCCTCGGCGCCCACACGGTGCAGCAGCGCATCAACGAGGCGCTGCAGCAGGCGCAGGCCGGCGCCTCGGCGGCTCTGCAGGCGCAGCAGGCGCAGCTGTTCGCCTCCCTGACCGGGCTCGCCGGTTCGCTACAGCACACCGTCGGCTTGATCTGAGGCAAACCGCTTACCCGGCAACGACTTCGCCCGACCGGGGCCCGGCGCCCGCGCGGTACCACCCGTGACGGCCACCAATTAAGTGCTACAACCACCTCTCCTTGGCGTTTAAGCTTTGGCTGGAGGTTGGTCGATCGTGAGCGAAAGCGCTGTTCAGCAGAGCGAACACTCGCCGAGCGTTGGGCGCGGCGTGCTCGACGATGTGCTACAGGCAGATCGGCCCGCGATCTATCTTGGCGGCAAGATCGGGGAGGCCATCGTCACCCTCCCGACGGTTCGCGCCCTGAGCGAAATGTTCACTGCCCCTCTGACAATCGTTTGTCCTAAGTTCATCTACGACGTGTGCTTGTGGGAAGTGAGCCCACGACTCGTCGATATCACCGGGTTGCCCGCCGCGGGCGTAGCTCCCTGTCGGATCCCCGACTACGGCGCCCTGGCCGCGGAGGTCGGCAGTGTGGACGTGTTCATCAATACCGTGCCATGGAACCTGATATCGAACAGCTTTGTTCGTCCCCTTCGAGAAGCCCTGACTCCGAGGACGAGCATCGGTTTCAAGATCGACCACGATAGCTATGACATCGTGGTGCCGAAAGACGTGGACCATGCGGCCGATCTGATCTTCAATCTGGCGCGTCTGTTCGATACTTCGGCGCGGATCGAGACTTACGCCCAACCGCTACCCGCCCGACCGATGGTGCGGGAGGAAGCGCGGTCGATCCGTGCCGCCGTGACCGAGGGTGCGAGGGTGTTGGTCGTGCACGCCGACACCGACTGGGCGGAGAAGCGTTGGCCGATCACCCGGTTCATCGATCTGCTGGACCGGTTCTTGTCGCGTCATCGTGACTTCGTGGCCTGGGTCGTGGGGATGGGGCACGAGGAGCTCAACGTCGGGAGCGAGCGCGATCGTGTCATTCCCTGTCTCGGGCTGCCACTCGACCTCACGATGAGCCTGATCGCGACGGCCGATTTGTTCGTCGGCGTCGATTCGAGCATGCTCCATGCCGCCGATCTGGCACGGGTCCCGGGCGTCGGGCTGTTCGGCCCGACCCGCCCTTCGACGTGGGGGTTCAGGTTCGCGCCGCACCGGCACGTCGATGTGAGGACCATGGCCGATATCACCGTCGACGAGGTGCTGCGCGCCTTAACCGATCTCGCCGCTGAGCATGCCTGAACGCTCGCGCGGCACATCCTGCGATCCAACGGGGAGCGATCTTCTCGCCGCTGTGCGTCAGTTCGTCGACATGGCGCTGGCCTGGCACTGCCAAGAACCCGAAATATCATGGGAAAGCCGGACTATCGCGGCGATGGCACTGCAGCTGCATGCGATCAACTTTGCACTGTGGCATCACGAAGACGCCGTTCGTCGTCCCGGCGCCGATGACCATGAGGTGGCCCGCAGGAAACGGCTGATCGACGACCTCAACGACCGGCGCAACGCGGCAATCGAGGGCATCGACGTGCTCCTGCTCGATCGCTTCAAGCCGAATGAAACGGCGAGGCTGCATACCGAAACCCCCGGCACGATCGTCGATCGGCTGTCCGTTCTCGCGCTCCGCATCCTCCACACGGAGAAAGCGATCCCGCCCAACCCGTGCCTCGCGCTGCTCGACGAGCAGTACGACGAGCTGTTCGGTGGCCTCGAGAAACTGCTCGCCGACATCCAAGGTGGCGACGTGAGATTCAAGCTGTACCGCCAATTCAAGGCGGCTGGACAGCGAAGTTACTGCGCCCTGTTCGAAAGACGCAATGCCTGACGACAGCGCGCCCGTCGGGGCGCGTCCGCGGCCCCACGACCAGCCGGAATCAGAGATGCATGGAGTTCGAAATTAGCGCATACCGGCCGCTCGTTGGTGGCTTACGATAACAGTCGGTAGCACTCAGCCCGCTGCCACACCGCCCGTATGGAACGGCGAACGAAAGGGGTGGTCGGGAGTTGCTCCGGACAATTCGCGAACTCCCATTTCCGACGATTCGCCCGAGCCGACGACTACCGCGACAGCAACGATGCTCACGAGAACACCGTTAGCGATGGCGCAACCGAGGCCCTGACTTACCAACGACGGTGCCGTTCTGGCGCCGAGGAGAACGATCCGAGATGACGCAAACGCTGAACGTCGAATACGACGAGCTCATGAAACGGGCGGCCGAACTCGAGGAAGCGCTGCCGATCCCGCCGCCCGGCGATCCGCTGCCGACGAGCGCCCTTTCCATCGCCATCGGGGCCGCAACGCAGCTTGCGATGTCCGCCAATACGATTCGGGAATACCTCGGGTATTGCGAACGGGAATACAAGCGCCTGGCGAAATCCTTGAGGAACGCGGCCAAAGCCTATGAAGAGGTCGACGAGGAAGCCGCGCAGTCCATCAACAGCGCCGTGCCCGCGGCGGGGGAAACGGGCGCCGGGGCCGGCAATGACCAAATGATGGTCAACTGCGATCCGGATGAGGACTGGGGCTTGGACTTGCCGAAACCCTCGCCGCCTCCTCCCCCGCCGCCCTTTGAATATCCATACTACGAAGTCAGGCAGGCGGCCTACGACATCGAAGCTCCCGACCAGGGCGCGTCATTTCTGGATTTCTCGAGGCAATGGGATGCGTACCAGCGGACGCTGCAAGAAAGGGCCCTCAGACGGTTCCGGCGATTCGATTACTGGGAAAGCGACAGCCAGCTCCTGGTTGAGCAAAACTTCGAACAGCACCGCAGCTACATTTTCGCGATGGTGCAGCTTTGCCTTCAGGTTTCCAACCAGGCCAAAGCCGTTTACGACGCGCACAAGAAGGCGCGGTGGGAACATCCCACGCCGTACGACATCGAGTCGACCGACGGTTGGTACAAGTACTACAAGACCATTGGCGACCAGAACTGGACTTGGTGGGCCATCGGCCGGTACCAGGAATTGCAGACCAAATCGGAAGAGGTGTTGGGCGCCTATGTGCGAGAGGCGAATCTACCGCTGGCGCCGGTGACGCCGAAGAATCCGCCCATGGCCACCCGCATCGCCCCGCCGCCCGATCCCAACCAGCCCGGCGAAGGCGACGGGACGATTCCCGGAGGCCCGGATTACGGCCTACCCGGCGACGAGGGGGGCCTTGGCACCCCACCCACCCTGCCGACAATGCCACCGGGCATGGGCGGCATGGGCGGAGCGCCGGACAAGGGCGCCATGGACGCCGCCATGAAAGATGCGTTGAAGGGGAAGGCCGGCCCGCCCGGGGGGGCGGGCATGAAACCGGCGTCGCTGGGGGGTGGCGGTGGTGCCGGCGTGCCGTCGATGCCGTTACAGCGCCCGGTGGACGCCGAATCCCCGTCACGGCCCGCCGGCGCGGCCGGTCCGCGGGCCGCGGCCGT
>NZ_LZJM01000312.1:0-13198 GCF_001667665.1 Mycobacterium sp. E342 | reverse complement strand
CGACCGGTCTTTGGTCTGCTGCGGGCCCGTCGCCGTCGTCGCGGTGGGCGGAATGGGCTTCATGGGCAGCGGGCTGGTGGTGACCTTGTGGCCGCGGACCAGCGGAAGGGTGAGCCGGAAACACGAGCCCTCACCGGGCTCACCCCACGCCTCCAGCCGGCCCTGGTGCAGGCGGGCGTCCTCCACGCTGATCGCCAGGCCCAGCCCGGTGCCCCCGGACCGGCGCACCCGCGACGGGTCGGCCCGCCAGAACCGGCTGAACACCAGCTTCTCCTCGCCGGGCCGCAGCCCCACCCCGTAGTCGCGGACGGTGACGGCCACGGTGTCCTCGTCGGCCCCCATCCGGATCTGCACGGGCTTGTGCTCGGCGTGGTCTATGGCGTTGGCGATCAGGTTGCGCAGGATCCGCTCCACCCGCCGGGTGTCGACCTCGGCGATCACCTCTTCTTCGGGCAGGTCGACGAGCAGCTCGATGCCGGCGTCTTCGGCCAGGTGGCCGACGTTGCTCAGCGCGCTCTGCACGGTGGTGCGCAGGTCCACCGCCTCGACGGACAGCTCGGCCACACCGGCGTCGTGCCGGGAGATCTCCAGCAGGTCGTTGAGCAGCGACTCGAACCGGTCCAGCTCGTTGACCATCAGCTCGGTGGAACGCGCCAGCGTCGGATCGAGGTCGGCGCTGTGGTCGTAGATGAGGTCGGCGGCCATCCGCACGGTGGTCAGCGGGGTGCGCAGCTCGTGGCTAACGTCCGAGGTGAACCGGCGCTGCAGGTTGCCGAACTCCTCGAGCTGGGTGATCTGGCGGGACAGGCTCTCCGCCATGTCGTTGAAGGACACCGCCAGCCGGGCCATGTCGTCCTCGCCGCGCACCGGCATTCGTTCGGACAGGTGCCCCTCGGCGAACCGCTCGGCGATCCGCGAGGCCGACCGCACCGGCACCACCACCTGGCGGGAGACCAGCAGCGCGATCCCGGCGAGCAGCACCAGCAGCACCGCGCCGCCGGTGATCATCGTGCCCCGGACCAGCGTGATGGTGGCCTGCTCGTTCTTCAACGGGAAGATCAGGTACAGCTCCAGGTTGGCCACCTGCGACGACGCCGGCGTGCCCATGACCAGCGCCGGGCCCGAGAAGCCGTCGGTGTGCACCGTGGCGTACTGGTACGACGCCTGCCCGGCCTTGACGAAGCCGCGCAGGGAATTGGGCACCTGGTCGACCGGGCCGGCCGTGGTCGCCGCGCGGGGGCCGTCACCGGGCACGATCAGCACCGCGTCGAATGCACCGGCCAGCCCCGCGCCCGACGCCGAGTCGGTCTTGGACGTCAGCGTGTTGCGGGCCAGCTGCAGACTGCTGTCCAGCGAGCGCGTCTCCTCGCCGCTGACGATCCCGCCGACGGTGGTGCGCGCGCGCTCGATCTGCTCGATGCCGGCCTTGACCTTCACGTCGAGCACACGGTTGGTGACCTGAGAAGTCAGCACGAAGCCGAGCGCGAGGATCACCGCCAGGGACATCCCGAGCGTCAGCGCGACTACTCGCAGCTGCAACGACCGGCGCCAGGCAACGGCAACGGCGCGACTCACCGCACCCATGCCGCGGGTCATGGGGCCGGAGCGCCCCCAACGGCTCCTAGTACGTCGCCGAGAGCCCCAGATCAATGGCGCCCCCGGATCACGGAGGTCCGGCCTTGTATCCCACTCCTCGAACGGTCAGCACCACGGTCGGGTTCTCCGGGTCCTTCTCAACCTTGGCCCGCAGACGCTGGACGTGCACGTTCACCAGGCGGGTGTCCGCCGGGTGCCGGTAGCCCCACACCTGTTCGAGCAGCACATCACGAGTAAACACCTGGCGCGGTTTGCGCGCCAACGCGACCAGCAGGTCGAATTCCAGCGGCGTCAGGGAGATCTGCTCACCGTTGCGCGTCACCTTGTGCGCCGGCACGTCGATCTCGACGTCGGCGATGGAGAGCATCTCGGCGGGCTCGTCGTCGTTGCGCCGCAGCCGCGCCCGCACCCGGGCCACCAGCTCCTTGGGCTTGAACGGCTTCATGATGTAGTCGTCGGCGCCCGACTCCAGGCCCAACACCACGTCCACGGTGTCGGTCTTGGCGGTCAGCATCACGATCGGCACACCGGAGTCGGCGCGCAGCACGCGGCACACGTCGATGCCGTTCATGCCCGGCAGCATCAGGTCCAACAACACCAAATCGGGGCGCAGTTCGCGCACCGCAGTCAGGGCCTGGGTACCGTCACCGATGACCGCGGTGTCGAAACCCTCCCCACGCAACACGATGGTGAGCATCTCGGCCAGCGAAGCGTCGTCATCGACGACTAAGATCCTTTGCCTCATGCAGTCCATGGTGTCACCAGATCGGGACAAAACTGGCGCGCCACACGGGCGTTTCTTGGGCCGAGCCGCAAATATGGAGGCATTTCCGGTCAAAAACCCCTGCCCGGCGCCCCGGGTGTGCCCTCCCGGACGGTCGGCGGCACGTCCTTGGCGCCGATGAGGGTGGCGGCCAGCCGGGCCGGATCGACGTCCGCGTCGGCGACCAGCCAGGGCCCGCCCCAGCCCGCGGCGGCCAGCTCGGCGTAGACCGCGCCGGTGCGCAACTGCAGTTCGTCGTCGCGTTCGTAGCTGTCGCGCGCCCGCCCCGGGTCGGACTGCGCCCGGCTGCGCGCGCGCTGCCCGGCCAGCTCCGCCGGCACCTCGAGCAGCACCTGCCAGTCCGGCGCGGGCAGCCGCAGCCGCCGGTACTCCAGCTCGAGCACCCAGCTGGCGGCCGCCCCGCCGGCGCCCTCGTGCAGGCGCGCCGCGCTGTAGGCGGCGTTGGACGCGACATAGCGATCCAGGATCACCACGTCGTGGTCGCGGCGCAGCGCCTCGATGTCGTCCACGGCGCCCGCCCGGTCGAGCGCGAACAGCATCGCCATCGCGTAGACCGAAGACGCCAGGTCACCGTGCTCGCCGTGCAGGGCCTCGGCCGCGACGTCGGCCGTCACCGACTTGCCGTAGCGCGGGAAGGCCGTGATCGCCACGGACTTCCCGGCCGCCTCGAAGGCCTTGCGCAGCCCTTCGGACAGCGTCCGCTTGCCCGCGCCGTCCACCCCTTCGATCGCGATGAGCACGGCGCCGAGCCTATCGGGCGAGCGACCTGACTCAGTAGCGGTAGTGGTCCGCCTTGTAGGGGCCGTCGACGTCGACGCCGATGTATTCGGCCTGCTCCTTGGTGAGCTTGGTCAGCTTGCCGCCGAGCGCCTCGACGTGGATGCGGGCCACCTTCTCGTCGAGGTGCTTGGGCAGCCGGTACACCTCGTTGTCGTACTCGTCGTTCTTGGTCCACAGCTCGATCTGGGCGATCACCTGGTTGGAGAAGCTGTTGCTCATCACGAACGACGGGTGGCCGGTCGCGTTGCCCAGGTTCAGCAGCCGCCCCTCGGACAGCAGGATGATCGACTTGCCGCTGTCGGGGAAGGTCCACACGTCGACCTGCGGGCGGATGTTGGTCTTGGTGGCGCCGGAGCGCTCCAGCGCGGCGACCTGGATCTCGTTGTCGAAGTGCCCGATGTTGCCCAGCACCGCATAGTCTTTCATCGCCTTCATGTGCGCCAGCGTGATGATGTCCTTGTTGCCGGTGGCGGTGATGACGATGTCCGCGCTGGAGATCGCGTCCTCGACCGTCTCGACGTCGTAGCCCTCCATCAGCGCCTGCAGCGCGTTGATCGGGTCGATCTCGGTGACGACGACGCGCGCGCCCTGACCCTTGACCGACTCGGCGCAGCCCTTGCCCACGTCGCCGTAGCCGCAGACCAGCACCTTCTTGCCGCCGATCAGCACGTCGGTGCCGCGGTTGATGCCGTCGATCAGCGAGTGCCGGCAGCCGTACTTGTTGTCGAACTTGGACTTGGTCACCGAGTCGTTGACGTTGATCGCCGGGAAGGCCAGGTCACCGGCCGCCGCGAACTGGTAGAGCCGCAGCACGCCGGTGGTGGTCTCCTCGGTGACGCCCTTGACCGACTCGGAGATCTTGGTCCACTTGTCCTTGTCGGTCTCGAAGCGCTTGCGCAGCAGCTCCAGGAAGACCTTCCACTCGGTGGGGTCCTCCTCCTCCGCCGGGGGCACCACGCCGGCCTTCTCGTACTGCGCGCCGCGCAGCACCAGCATGGTAGCGTCGCCGCCGTCGTCGAGGATCATGTTGGCCGGCTCGTCGGGCCACGTCAGCATCTGCTCGGCGGCCCACCAGTACTCCTCCAGCGTCTCGCCCTTCCAGGCGAACACCGGGACACCTTTGGGCTCCTCGGGGGTGCCGTGCGGGCCGACGACCACGGCGGCGGCGGCGTGGTCCTGGGTGGAGAAGATGTTGCACGACGCCCACCGGACCTGCGCACCCAGCGAGACGAGGGTCTCGATGAGGACCGCGGTCTGCACCGTCATGTGCAGCGAGCCCGAGATCCGCGCCCCCTTCAGCGGTTGCACTTCGGCGTACTCGCGGCGCAGCGACATCAGACCCGGCATCTCCTGCTCGGAGAGTTCGATGTCCCGGCGACCGTATTCCGCCAACGACAGGTCGGCGACCTTGAAATCGATGCCGTTGCGGACGTCGGCGGTCAGCGAACTTTCGGTCGTCGTCATAAAAGTCTCATTCCTTACTACGGCTTGGGTTCCCAGCGGATTACTTAGCTTAGGTATACGCTCTTGCGCCACTGTAGTCGGCGGCCGCGCGAGGGCGTCAGGGGACGTTGACGACGCCGTGACGCTCCGCGAACGGCGTCATCAGCCGCGCCAGGTCCGCCGCCACGTCGTGGTCGGCCTCGGGTGGCATCGAGACGTAGCTCATCGCCAGCCGCACGATGGCCCGCGCCAGCACCCCGGCGTCGGAGTCGCTGGTGGCCACCCAGCTCTGCGTGAAGAACGCGCTCAGCCTGTCCGATGCCCGCGTGATGATGGGCCCGCTGTCGGTGGTGATGATCTGCAACAGGTCCGGCTTGGCTACCCCGGTCAGCAGGGAGATCACCAACGGGTCCGCCGCCGACTCGGCGAAGAAGGCGCGGAAGCCCTGCAGGAACGCCTCGTAGATGTTGCCGACGTTGGCGTCGATGGCGTCCTGCACGGCGTCGACCAGCCGGTCGGCCAGGCGCAGGGCGTAACCCTGCGCCAGGCCCTGCCGGGAGCCGAACTCGTTGTAGATGGTCTGGCGGCTGATGCCCGCGGCGCGGGCCACGTCCGACAGCGTGACGGCGGACCAGTCGCGGGTCAGCAGCAACTCCCGCATCGCGTCCAGCACCGAGTCGCGCAGCAGAACCCGCGACGCCTCGGGGTAGGGCATCCGCTTCACAGGCGCGACAATAGCCGCTTTCGAGCCGCTTTCGCGCCGATCACGAACGAGCGATCTCCACCATCTCGAAGTCGGATTTCGCCGCGCCGCAGTCCGGGCAGCTCCAGTCCTCGGGGATGTCGTCCCAGCGGGTTCCCGGCGCGATGCCGTCTTCCGGCCAGCCCTTGGCCTCGTCGTATTCGAATCCGCATTGCACGCAGACGAAGAGTTTGTAGTCGCTCATCGGTTCACTCCTATCCCATCGTCGCTTCGAAATCGACCTTCTCGCGCACCGCACAGTCGGGGCAGCACCAGTCGTCGGGAATCTCACTGAAGGGCGTACCCGCGGGAAAGCCTTCCCGCGGTTCGCCTTTGGATTCTTGGTAGGTGTAGTCGCAGCCCGGGCAGCGGTAGGCGGTCATGCGGGCACCCCGTAGCGCGCCAGCACCCGCGCGCGCATCCGCGGCTGGATGTTGACCTTGGTGATGTCGCCGTCGTAGTGCTCGAGCACCCGGTGGTCCATCACCTTGCGCCACAGCGCCGGGAAGTAGGTCAGCGAGATCATCGACGCGTACCCGCTCGGCAGATTGGGCGCGCCCTCCATGCTGCGCAGCGTCTGGTAGCGGCGCGTCGGGTTGGCGTGGTGGTCGCTGTGCCGCTGCAAGTGGTACAGGAACAGGTTGGTGACGATGTGGTCGGAGTTCCAGCTGTGCACCGGCGCGCAGCGCTCGTAGCGACCGTTGGCCTGCTTCTGTCGCAGCAGCCCGTAGTGCTCCAGGTAGTTGACGGACTCGAGCAGGCTGAAGCCGAAGACGGCCTGGATGACCACGAACGGGATGAGCGCCGGGCCGAAGACCGCGATCAGCGCGCCCCACAACACGACTGACAGCAACCAGGCGTTGAGCACGTCGTTGGACAGGTACGTCTTGGGGTTCCACGGGCTGCTCCCCTGCCGGCGGATCCGCTGGGCCTCCAGCCGCAGCGACGAGCGCAGGCTGCCGAAGACGCTGCGCGGCAAGAACTCCCAGAACGTCTCCCCGAAGCGGGCCGAGGCCGGGTCCTCCGGGGTGGACACCCGCACGTGGTGGCCGCGATTGTGCTCGATGTAGAAGTGGCCGTAGCAGGTCTGCGCCAGGGTGATCTTGGACAGCCACCGCTCCAGCGAGTCCTTCTTGTGGCCCATCTCGTGCGCGGTGTTGATGCCCACACCGCCGAGCACACCGACCGACAGCGCCACGCCCAGCTTGCCCGCCCAGCCCAGCGGACCGTCGAAGCCGAGCCAACTCAGATTCGACGCCGTGAAGAGGTACGCGCCCACCACCACGCTCAGGTATTGGAACGGAACGTAGATATAGGTGCAGTAGCGGTAGTACTTGTCGTTCTCCAGCTGCTCCATCACCTCGTCGGGCGGGTTCTGCCCGTCGGGGCCGAACCGCAGGTCGAGGATCGGCAGCAGGACATAGAGCAGGACCGGCCCGATCCACAGCGGCACCTGTGCGGCGGCGTGCCACCCCAGCTGGTTGAGCCCCCAGGTGATCGGCAGCATCACGAAGAGCGCCGTCGGGGCGATCAGACCCATGAGCCAGAGCCGGCGCTTCTTGTCTCGCCAGACCGGCGCCTCAGCGGCTTCCGATTGCGGCCTCAATGTGGTCATATGCCAAACCTCCTTGTGAGTCACACCACGTTGGAGATTGACATTATCGCCTATCGCGTCTCGTGTCTAGACACGAGGCGTTGTTTTGTAAACCGCTGTCGCTACGGCACGGTGTCGGGTTCTGCGCGCGCGGGCGGTGCGACCCCGTCGGCCTCGCGCCGGCCCTGCACAGAGTGCCGGTATCCGTAGCCGACGTAGATCGCGGTTCCCACCGCCAGCCAGACGCCGAATCGCACCCAGGTCAGCGCGGTGAGGTTGACCATCAGCCAGACACAGGCGCAGATCGAGGCGATCGGCAGGACCGGCACCCACGGCGCCCGGAAGCCGCGCTCCAGGTCCGGGCGGGTGCGCCGCAGCACCATGACGCCGGCCGAGACGAGGACGAACGCGAACAGGGTTCCGACGTTGACCATCTCCTCGAGCTTGGCGATGGGGAACACCGACGCCGTCGCCGCCACGACCACCGCGACCAGCACGGTGATCCGGACCGGGGTGCCGCGCGCGCCGGTCTTCGCCAGCTGCCGCGGCAACAGGCCGTCGCGCGCCATCGCGAACAGCACGCGGCATTGGCCGAGCATCAGAACCATCACCACGGTGGTCAACCCGGCGAGCGCCCCGATCGCGATGATCTTGCTGGCCCAGTGGATCCCGTTGGCGGTGAACGCGGTGGCCAGGTTCGCCGGCTTGTGGCCGGGGACCGTCTTGAGCTGGGTGTAGGAGACCATGCCGGACAGCACCACCGAGACCGCGACGTAGAGCACGGTCACGATGGCCAGCGACGCAAGGATGCCCCGCGGGACGTCGCGCTGGGGCCGCTTGGTCTCCTCGGCCATGGTGGCGACGATGTCGAAACCGATGAACGCGAAGAACACGATCGACGCGCCCGCCAGCACGCCGTACCACCCGTAGTGGCTGCTGTGCGCCCCGGTCAGCAGCGACAGCACCGACTGATTGACGCCCGAGGCCTCGTGCCCCGACTCGGGCTTGGGAATGAAGGGCGAATAGTTGGAGCCCTTGATGTAGAAGGCGCCGACGACGACCACCAACAGCACCACCGACACCTTGATGCCGGTGATCACCGCGGAGAACCGCGACGACAGCTTGGTGCCCAGCGCGATCAGGGTCGCCACCCCGGCGACGATCAGCAGCGCGCCCCAGTCCAGGTTGACCGACCCGAACTCGGTTGTGCCCCCGGCAAACCCGAAGACGTTGCCCAGGTAGCTCGACCACCCCTTGGCCACGACCGCCGCGCCGATCGCAAGCTCCAGCAGCAGGTTCCACCCGATGATCCAGGCCAGGAACTCCCCGAAGGTGGCATAGGAGAAGGTGTAGGCGCTGCCCGCGACCGGCAGCGTCGAGGCGAACTCCGCGTAACACAACGCCGCCAGCGCGCAGGTGACGGCCGCGATCACGAACGAAATCCAGATCGCCGGGCCGGTGATGTCGCCGGTCGTCGAGGCCGTGACGGTGAAGATACCGGCGCCGATCACCACCGCGACGCCGAAAACGACCAGGTCCAGCCAGGTGAGTTCCTTGCGTAACCGGGTGTCGGGCTCATCGGTGTCGGCGATCGATTGTTCGACCGACTTCGTCCGCCATCGGTTGGCCATCCGTCGCCCTTCGGAATCAACTGGGACCCATTGGTCCGTCACAGTACTGGGTACTCTGCCGAGATGCCGGACACCAAAGCAAACACCAGGGACCATGCCGTGGTCATCGGGGGCAGCATCGCCGGCCTGTGCGCGGCGCGGGTGCTCTCGGATTCCTACTCCCGCGTGACCGTCTACGAGCGCGACGAATTGCCGGACACACCGGCGAACCGGGCGGCGGTCCCGCAGGACCGGCACCTGCACATGCTGATGGCCCGCGGCGCAATGGAGTTCGAGAGCCTGTTCCCCGGTTTGCTGCAAGACATGGTGTCCGCCGGCGTGCCGATGCTGCAGAACCGGCCCGACTGCATTCACCTCGGCGCCGCCGGCCACGTGCTCGGGACCGGGCACACGCTGCGCGACGAATTCACCGCGTACGTGCCCAGCCGCCCCCATCTGGAGTGGCAGTTGCGCAAACGAGTCCGGGACACCGACAACGTCGCGATCGTGCGCCGCTCCGTGGCCGAACCGCGGTTGGACCCGGCCCGCCGGCGGGTGACCGGGGTGGTGCTGGACGCAGCCGACACCGACGGCGGGGAGCCGGAATTCGTGGCCGCGGACCTGGTCGTCGACGCGGCCGGGCGGGGCACCCGGCTGCCGGTGTGGCTGGAGCAGTGGGGGTACGAGCGCCCCCGGGAAGACGCCCTGGACATCGGCATCCACTACGCCACCCAGCAGTTCCGCATCCCCGAAGGCGTGATCGCCGAGAAGGTGGTGGTCGCCGGCGCCTCGCACGACAAGTCACTCGGGCTGGGCATGCTGTGCTACGAGGACGGCACCTGGGTGCTGACCACCTTCGGGGTGGCCAACGTCAAACCTCCCCGGACGTTTCCCGAGATGCGGGCGCTGGCCGACGAGCTGCTCCCCGCCCATTTCAGCGCCGCCCTGGCGCAGGCCGAACCCCTGGGCGAACCGGCGTTCCACGCGTTTCCGGCCAGCCGCTGGCGCCGGTATGACAAGCTCGACCGCTTCCCCGCCGGGATCATCCCGTTCGGCGACGCGGTCGCCAGCTTCAACCCGACCTTCGGGCAGGGCATGACGATGACCTCGTTGCAGGCCGGTCACCTGCGGCGCGCACTGTCCTCCCCCGACGAGCAGCTGGCCGCAGAATTGAGCCGGGCCACCGCCAAGACCACTTTCCCCGTCTGGATCATGAACGCCATCGGCGACGTCACCTTTCACCACGCCGGCACCAAGGGACCGATCCCGTGGTGGTGGCGGCCCTCCGGTGCGCTGTTCGACCAATTCCTGGGGGCCGCCGAGACGGATCCCGTTCTGGCGGAATGGTTTTTGCGCCGGTTCTCACTGCTGGACAGCCTGTACATGATCCCGCCGCCACGCATCGTCGGGCGGGCCATCGCGCACAACCTGCGGCTGTGGCTGGGCGAGCGCCGTCCGGCCGCCCGTGGCGATCGCGAGCGCGGCGAAGCCGGGCGATGCGCCCCGCAAGCGGGTGGGGGTACCTCCCTCTGGGGGCGTGCCCCCAGGTCGCCACTATGAGACCGTCGCCCCCTACAGTCCCACAGTCGCCCTGAACAGCTTGGTGGGCTCACGCGCGACCAGCCGGATCGGGGCGTCGTCGGCCGCCACCCAGGCGGCCATCCCCCGCCGCAGGGTCAGCGAACCGCACTTGCCGTGCACGGTCGTGCAGCCCTCGGTGCACAGCAGGATCTGCGGGCCCTCGTGGCTGCACGAGGCGTCGACCTCGTGGCCCAGATAGTCGCCGTCGAGCTCCAGCAGCGCGACCGCGAACTCGTCGGCCGGGGTCTCGTAGATCAGGCCGAGGCCCTCGCGGCGGACGTGGGACCGCACCTGGGCCTCGGCGGTCGGGGTGAAGTCGAGCACCCGCAGCAACTCGGGGACGTCGACGTGCTTGGGGGTGAGGCCACCCCGTAACACGTTGTCGGAGTTGGCCATCACCTCCAGGGCGAACCCGCGCAGGTAGGTGTGCAGGCTGCCGGCCGACACGAAGATCGCCTCGCCGGGGGCCAGCGTGATGCGGTTCAGCAACAGCGCCGCCAGCACCCCGGCGTCGCCGGGATAGCGTTCCCCGAGTTCCAGCACCGTCTTGACCTCGCCGGCGAATTCCGTTGCCCCGGAGCTGATGTACTGGATGGCGCCGTCCAGCACGGCGGGCACCAGCACGTCGATGTCGGGCTGGGGTGCGGTGATCCAGGTGGTGAACAGCGCTCGCAGGCCGTCGGCGTCGGACTGGTCGTTGAGCAGGTCGATGAAGGGGTCGAGGTCGGAGACGGCCAGGGCGCGCAGCAGCTCGACGGTGCGGGCGACCTGACGGAATCCGGCGAGCGCCTCGAACGGCTGCAGCGCCACCAGCAGCTCGGGTTTGTGGGAGGTGTCGCGGTAGTTGCGCACCGGGGAGGACAGCGGGATGCCCAGCCGCTCCTCGCGCAGGTAACCTTCGGCCGCCTGCGCCGCGCTCGGGTGGGCCTGCAGGGACAGCGGCTCGTCGGCCGCGAGCACCTTGACCAAGAACGGCAGCACGTCTCCGAATCGGGCGCGCGCCGCGGGGCCGAGCTGTCCCTCCGGGTCTTCGACGAGCGCATCGAGCAGCGTGATCTCGCCATGATCGGTTTCCAGCCAGGCCGGGTCGCCGGGGTGTGCGCCGAACCAGAGCTCGGCCTCCGGATGGGCGGCCGGAACCGTCCGCCCAGTGAATTCGGCGATGGCGGTGCGTGATCCCCAGGCGTACGTCCGCAAGGCTCCGCGAAGCAGTTCCACTGTTCTATCTATCCCCGCACCAATCGCGCGTAAACCGCGGCCATCTCCAGCCGGACGGCCAATACTGCCAGTTGCTGCTCGGCGCTGATGGCGCCCCCCAACGCCGGCGCGACGGTCGAGCCGGCCGAGCCGCCGGGTCCGTCGGGCACGTCCTCGGCGGCGAGCAGGTACACGTCGTCGAGTCCCGCGGTGCGGGCCGCCACCACCGGCTGTTCGGCGGACAAGGTCAGCGCCAGCACCAGCAGCCGCCGGGGCAGCGGGCCGTCGATCTGCTCGTCGTGGAAGAGCGCCTCGGCGGGATCCGGGAAGCCGCCGAAGGCGCCGGCGCGCAGCGCGACGACGGCGTCGGACAATCCGGCGGCGGCAACCACCTGGTGGGTGATCCGCAGCAGCACCGAACTGCCGTGCCGGGCCAGCGCCAGCGTCGCGGCGCAATCGCCGGCCAGCGCCACCGGACGGTCGGCCATGCGCGCGGCAATGGTCTTGGCCGGGTTGGTGAACAACTCGCGGCCCGCGCTGTTGCGCAGCGCCTCGGCGTCCAGCTCGTCGGCCAGCGCACGCAGGTCGATGCCCGGTCGCCGGTCCACGGTCTGCACGACGGCCAGGCCCGCGGCCAGGTACCGGCACAAGCCGAACTCGTCGGGCACGGCGAGGCGCGGCGCCAGCACCGCCACCCGACCGGCCGTGGAATCCCGCAGCGGCCCCTCGTAGGGCGCGGCGATCACCACCCGCGCCCCCCGCCGGACCCCAGTCGCCGCCGCGCCGACCAGCGCGGGATCGCCGGGGTCATCGCCCGCCACGACCAGCACGTCGAGCGGGCCGATCCACGGCGGGACCTCGGCGGTCAGCGCGATCGGCTCGAAAGCCGCACCGCCCACCGTCGCGGCCAGCATGGCGCCGGCGCTGTCGGCGGCCCCGCGGCCGGCCACCCAGATCAGGCTGCGCGGCCGGTCGTCGGTCCGCAGGGTATCCAGCGCGCCCTCGTCGACCGCCGCAGCGATCGCGCGCACCTGCGCGCCGGCCGACGACGCCGAGCGCAGCATGCCGTCGCGGTCCGCGGCGAGCAGACCCTCGGTGTCCTCGAGATCGATCGCCCGCACGGCGCTCACGGCGCGGCCTCGGCGGGCGCCGACTGCGCCTTGATCTCCGCGCTGATCTGGGCCACCACCGCGTCGACGTCCTCGGCGCTGCGCCCCTCCACGTTGAGCCGCAGCAACGGCTCGGTGTTGGAGCTGCGCAGGTTGAACCAGCTGCCGTCGCCCAGGTCGACGGTCACCCCGTCCACGTGGTCGATGGAGTGGATCCGGCTGCCGAAGGACTTCAGCACCGCCTCCGTGCACAGCGACGCGTCGGCGACCGTGAAGTTGATCTCGCCGGACGACTCGTAGCGCTGGTAGTCCGCGGTCAGCTCCGACAACGGCCGGTCCTGTTCGCCGAGGGCAACCAGCACGTACAGCGCCGCCAGCATCCCGGAGTCCGCGCCCCAGAAGTCACGGAAGTAATAGTGCGCGGAGTGTTCGCCGCCGAAGATGGCGCCGGTGTCGGCCATCATCGCCTTGATATAGGAGTGTCCGACGCGGGAGCGCAGCGGTGTGCCGCCGCGCTCGGTGACCAACTCGGGCACCGCGCGGGAGGTGATCACATTGTGGATGATGGTGGCGCCGATCTCCCGGCGCAGCTCCCGGGCGGCCACCAGGCTGGTCACCGTCGAGGGCGACACGGGCCGGCCGCGTTCGTCGACGACGAAGCAGCGGTCGGCGTCCCCGTCGAAGGCCAGCCCGATGTCCGCACCCGTGTCGCGCACGTGGGCCTGCAGGTCGACCAGGTTGGCCGGGTCGAGCGGGTTGGCC
>NZ_LZJM01000311.1:0-585 GCF_001667665.1 Mycobacterium sp. E342 | reverse complement strand
CGCACGCAACCACCCATCGAGCACGAACAGCGCCGCCCCCGACACCGGCGACCCAATCGGCACAGCCCCCGTGCCCGGGGTGAGCGGGGCGCTGATCGCCGCATACACCGTGGTCTCGGTCGGCCCATAAGCGTTGAGCATCACCCGCCCCGACGCCCACCGATTGACCACCTCAGCCGGACACGCCTCCCCGGCCACCACCAACGCCACCGACTCCAACCCCTGCGGCGAAAGCATCGCCACCGCCGACGGGGTCTGACTCAACACACTGACCCGTTCAGCAATCAGCAAGCCCTGCAAATCATCCGGGGAACCCACCACCGCCTCGGGCACCACCACCAACCGGCCCCCACCCAACAGCGCACCGAAAATCTCCCACACCGACACATCAAAGGAATACGAATGCCACTGCGACCACACCCCCACCCGCTCCACCGCACCATCCAGCGACGCCAACAGCTGGGTCACGTTGCCATGGGTAACGGCAACACCTTTAGGCACCCCGGTAGTGCCCGAGGTGTAAATCAAATACGCCACATCCTCAGCAGCCGGGCCCGGTGGTCGGGTGGCCGGTTGGGCATCGAT